>JBEGLE010000066.1:0-4001 GCA_041183725.1 Pseudomonadota bacterium
TCTGGGTGGTGAAGCCAAGCCTGCCGATACTGCCAAGTAAGCTTTGCTTTCAGGGCGGGGGCGGTTCAAATTTCCCTAATCAAACTGCACCCGCCCGCGACCGGCTTTCACCGAGCCGCGCAGCTTTTTGCCGGCCAATCGTTTCTCTTTACCGATCCGGTTTAACCGGCTCTTGGCGCGCTGTTCGGGCAGGTTGTGCGCCTCGCGCAGCAATTCTGCCAAGCGTTCGCGGGCATCGGCGCGGTTGGCTTCTTGGGTGCGAAAGCGCCGCGCGGTGAGAACCAGTTCCCCCTTGGCGGTCATCCGCGAACCGGCCAGCGTTTTCAGCCGCTGAAACACCGGCAGCGCCAGCCGCACGGCATAGACATTCAGCCGCAATTGCACGGCCGTGGCCACCTTGTTCACATTCTGCCCGCCGGGGCCGGTGGCGGTGATGAAGCTTTCTGTCGCCAAGGCCAAGGCCCGGTCGATCGCTTCATCCATCGCTGAACCCCAAGGCGGCAAAGTCTGCGGGCAAAGGGGCCGCAGCAACAATCGGCGGCTTGCCCTCGCGGTGAACGATAAGCCCGGCGGCGTGCAGCATGGTGCGCGCTTTGCCGCCCTGCCCCGCACCATAGATCGGATCATCCAGCAGCGGCGCGCCCAGCCCATGCAGGGCATGGACCCGGATCTGATGGGTGCGGCCGGTTTCAGGGCGGAATTCGACCAAGGTCAGGCCATCACGCTCATCGAGCTTGCGCCAATGGGTGACGGCGGGCTTGCCCTTGCGCGCTGGGATCATGCGCCAGCCCTCTTTGGCGCTGGAGATTTTCGACAGGGCCAGTTCAATCGTCCCTGCATCGCCAGCAACCGCGCCTGCCACCACGCCCAAATAGCGTTTTTCCACCTGCTTGGCTTCAAAGGCGGCGGAAAAGCGCTTTAATGCCTTGGGGTTGCGCGCCAGCAGCAGGCAGCCAGAGGTATCGCGGTCCAGCCGGTGAACTGGCGCGGGGGCGCGTTCAAACCCCAGCTTTAAACTATCAAGGCTATCATCAAGGCTGACGCCTCCGGCGCGCGGCTGATCGAGCGGCAAACCCGCTGGCTTGTTGATGACCAAGGCTTCGCCATCTTCAAACAGGATGGGGATATTATTCATGTTATTCATTCCCCAATCCGCCCAAACTTAGCGGTTCCCATTACACTATCATGCCACAGCCAAAGCGATGCGCCGCAGGGCTTCTGTCAATGTGGCTTCATCAGCGGCAAAGCTGATGCGAAAGCCATCGCGCCCACCAAAGGCAGAGGCCTGAACGATTGCCACGCCATGATCAAGCAGATGCAGAGCCAAGGCAGCATCATCGCCAAACCGCGCCATCAAAGGCGTGGCATCAACCATACAATAAAAGGCGCCATCGGGCACGGGGGCATAGAGCCCCGGAATGGCATTGATCGCATTCACCACCAGATCGCGCCGCGCGCGGAACCGTTCGCACCAATCGCGCAGGAAATCCTGCGGCCCTTCAAAGGCCGCCACGGCCGCGGCCTGACTGATCGAGGCCGGATTGCCCGAAGAGTGGGATTGCAGCTTTTCCATCGCCTTGATCAGCCAGTGCGGGCCGGCGGCAACGCCGATGCGAAAGCCGGTCATGGCATGGCTTTTGGAAACGCCCGACACGGTCAGCACCCGATCGGCGAGATCGGGGCATTCCACCGCCAAGGTCGCGTGCTGGCCGGAGCCATAGCGCAGCGGGGCATAGATATCGTCGCTCATCACCAGCACACGCGGGTGGGCGCGCAGCACCTGCCCCAAGGCGCGCAGTTCTTCGGCTGGATAGGTCGCGCCGGTGGGATTACCGGGGCTGTTGAGCAGCAACCAGCGGGTCTGCGGCGTAATCGCGGCAGCCAGTTGGGCGGCCGTCATGCGGAAGCCACCCGCGGCATCGGTTTCAATGGGCACCACCGTCGCCCCGGCGAAACGAACGATTTCAGGATAGCTGACCCACCACGGGGCGGGGATCAGCACGTCATCCCCCGGATTGAGCGTAGCCATCAGCGCATGGAAAATCGCCTGCTTACCCCCGGCGCTCACCGTCACCTGCGACACCGGAACATCCAGCCCCAGATCGCGGGAAAAATGCAGCGCCGCCGCCGCTTTCATCCGCGCCGTGCCGCCAACCGGGGTATATTTGGTGTCCCCGGCATCAAGCGCCGCCTTGGCCGCCGCCACAACATGGGCCGGGGTGGCAAAATCAGGTTCCCCCACCGAGAGCGAGATAATATCATGGCCCGCAGCGCGCAGTTCTGTGGCGCGATCGGTCATCGCCGTGGTCTGCGATGGGGCAATGCGATTAAGGGCAAGCGATGGAATCATCACAGCAGTTTCGCTTTCATCAAGCCGCGCAGGGCATTGCCGATCCAAAAGCCGTCAGCCAGATCAGCCAAGGTCAGGTCTGCCTCTTTGGCGCGGCCAGAAGCGATCAGATCACTCCGCAAAACCCCCGGCAAAAGCCCCAAGGCCAGCGGCGGGGTGAGCAGCACGCCATCGCGTTCCACAAACAGGTTGGTAAAGCTGCCCTCGGTCAGCACGCCATCGTCGCGTAGCAGCAAGGCTTCGCCCGCGCCGGCTTTGCGCGCCACATCCAAGGCGGCGATGTAGAACCCGCGATCACTGGTCTTGTGCCGCAGCCGCCAATCGCCGCTATCCACCGGCAAGCGCAGCACCGCGCAGGCAATTGGATCGGGCAGGGGCGCAGGCAGCGGCGAAGCTTCCAGCGCATAGGCCCCCGCGTGCGACAGGCAGAGCCGCACTTTGGCGGGGGCTGTCAGGCCGCTCCCCAGCGCCAAGATCGCTTGTTCCAGAGCCGGCGCATCATAGGCAAAGCCCAGCTCTGCGGCTGAGGCCGCGAGCCGCGCCAGATGCCGGTCAAGCAGGGCTATGCCCTGATCCGGCGTGAAGGCCATGGTTTCAATCAGATCAAAACCACCGGCAGATGCGCGCACAAAACCCCCTTTAACCAAATCTTCCCGCCATTCAGCGAGCCACTCAGAATCGGCAACCACCGCCGATCCCACCCCCAGCACCGCCTGCCCCCGGCCATTTTCTCCGGGCGTCAGCTGCAGGGTGCGGATTGCCACATTGAAGGCCGCTTCGCCAGTGGGATCAATCCGGCCGATCGCCCCGCAATAGGGGCCGCGGGCATCGCGCTCTACCGCATTCACCCATTCCATGGCGCGAATCTTGGGGGCGCCGGTGATCGATCCACAGGGAAACAGCGCTTGCACCAGATCCATCACCCCCCGCCCCGTCTGCAGGGTGGCGCGCACGGTTGAGGTCATCTGATGCACCGTGGGATAGCTCTCAACAGCAAAGGCCTGCGCAACCTTTACGCTGCCCGGCACGGCCACGCGTGACAGATCATTGCGCAGCAGATCAACGATCATCAGATTTTCGGCGCGGTCTTTGGGTGATGCGGCCAATTCTTCGGCCAGACGGGCATCCTCTGCCGCCGTCCGGCCACGCGGGCGGGTGCCCTTCATCGGTTTAACCGTGGCGGCATCATCATGCAGCGTGGCAAACAGTTCGGGCGAAAAGCTAAGCAGCCACTGCGCACCATCGCAGATCACTCCACCATAGCCCGCCGCCGCCGCCGGACGGATACGGGCATAGATCGCCAAAGGATCGCCGTGATAGGCGCCGGTCAGCGGGAAAGTCAGATTCGCCTGATAGATATCGCCCGCCGCTATGGCACCTTGAATGCGGGCAAAGGCGCGGGCGTAGCCGCCGGGCGTGAGCGCCGGTTCCAGTGGGCCAAGATCGGCCAGACCTGCGGCGTGATTGGCTAGCCAGGCCGGCACATCGGCCGCAGCGATTGTCTTGTATCCGGCAAAGGCCGCAAACCACACCAGTGGCCCTGCCGCACCGCTGCGGGCATCGGCCAGCGGGGCAAGCCGCGGTTCCAGTGCGAGGCCTGCCTCATAGGCAATCCAGCCCGCCAGATGATGCCCAGCGCGGTGCAGTTCAC
>JBEGLE010000067.1:0-2749 GCA_041183725.1 Pseudomonadota bacterium
GCAGACTGAGCGGCTTGGGCCAGAGCGACCCCTTTGGGGCCAAGGGCTGGCGTGATCCCCCCGGTATGCAGCAACTTTGCACCGGCCAAGGCCCCGGCGAAATCAATCTGCGCAGGCTCTGCTTCGGCAAAGGCGCTGCCCGCGCGATCATAGGTAATCGCCGAGGGACGCAGACCTGAGCCAGCTTCCAGAAAATACAGCCCCATGCGCCCCGTGGCACGGGCCAGATAACCGGTATCGATGCCGCGCTGACGCAGGGCATCACGGGCCCGATCGCCCAGCGCGTTGTCGCTCACCAAGCCGGTAAAGCGCACGGCGTGGCCCAAGGATGCCAAACCTATTGCAACATTGCCCTCTGCTCCGCCAACAACCAGATTAAAGCTGCTGGCCTGCGCCATCAATTGGGCATTGGGCGGTGTGAGCCGGAACAGCAGTTCCCCGAAGCAAGTTACAGTCATGGCCTTGGCTAACGCGCGAGCCAGCCGCCATCAACCGCTAATACATGGCCGGTGACATAATTCGCGGCTGAAGAGGCAAGAAATACGGCGGCACCAGCAATATCTTCGGGGTTGCCCCAGCGCCCGGTGGGAATGCGTTCCAGTATCTGGCGGCTACGGGTTTCGTCTGCCTGAAGCGCCGCCGTATTATTGGTGGTGATATAGCCAGGGGCAATGGCATTAACCTGCACGCCTTTGGGGGCCAATTCATTGGCCATAGCCTTGGTCAGGCCCGCGACACCCGATTTGGCCGCAGCATAGCTAGGCACGCGGATACCGCCCTGAAAGCTGAGCAGCGAGGCGATGTTGACGATCTTGCCCGAACCTTGCCCAGTCATATGCCGCGCGGCTGCTTGGCTGAGGAAGAACAGGGTTTTGAGATTGGTATCGACCACCGCATCCCAATCCTCTTCGGTGAAGATCTCCAGATCATTACGGCGAATGATCCCGGCATTGTTGACCAGAATATCAATCCGGCCCAGCCCTTCGAGGGTTTCTTTGATCACCCGATCAACCGGTTCAATTGAGGATAAATCCGCCTTGATGTTTACTACCTTGCGGCCTGTGGCACGCAACATATCCAGCGTTTCGCTGGGTTCGGAACGACCGGCTACCGCAACATCGGCCCCCGCTTCAGCCAGAGCCACGGCAATCGCCTGACCAATGCCGGTGTTCGCGCCGGTCACCAAGGCTGCCTTGCCCGTAAGATCGAATGAGATCGCCATAATGCTTACTTCAACTGGCAAATATCAAGGACATTCATATCGGTGTAATCAAGATTTTCACCGCCCATGGCCCAGATGAAGGCATATTTCTTGGTGCCCGATCCCATGTGGATTGACCACGGCGGACTGATAACCGCCTCTTCGTTGGCGATCACGATATGCCGCATGTCTTCTGGTTCACCCATATAGTGGAAGATGCGATCGTTTGCTTCGGGCAGATCAAAATAGAGATAAATCTCGCTGCGGCGATCATGCAGGTGCGGCGGCATGGTGTTCCATACGCTGCCTTCCTCAAGTACCGTAAGGCCAAGCAGCAATTGTGCGCTTTCGCAAACGCCGGGGATCACCAACTGATAGATCGTGCGCTGATTGGAATTGGCAAGATCGCCGCGTGCCAAGGGGTTGGCTTGATCCAATGTAATATGTTTGATCGGGCACACCTTATGCGCCGGCACTGAGGCCAGATAAAACCGCGCCCCCGCACCTTCGAACACCACATCCTGCGATCCCATCGGGATATAGAGGCATTCCTTATTGCCCATTTCGAAACGCTGGCCATCAACCGTGATAGTGCCCGCAGTGCCGATGTTCACTGCCGCCATTTCGCGCCGTTCCAGCAGCGTGTGGCCGGCTGCGCTGGCAGGCTCGGTCTGCAGAGGAAGCTTTAAGGGGCCATTGGCCGGCACCGCGCCGCCAATAATAAAGCGTTCGTTGTGCGAATAGTTAAGCGTGACCTGCCCATCGACGAACATGCCTGAGACAAGATAGCGATCGCGCAGATCATCGTTGGACACGCAGTCCATCATGTCTGGATGGGTGGCGTGAAAAGTCTTGGCGAACACGTGTCTCTCCCTGAATAAGATGGGCATTGGTAACCGGTGTCATTAAATCGATCAAGCGCCTTCTTGCGCTTGGCCCCATCAGGCCTCTTGGCCTGTTTAGCTTTTGGGCAAGGCGACCGAGGCGCGTGAGACAAATTCTGTCAGGAACAGGGATTGCTCCTCTTGGGCTTCGGTGGGGTGGATCAGCTTGCGCGCCGCAGATCGGGCCATGGCCCGGATCGGCCACCGCACCGTTGTCAGCGGGGGCCAGATGGTTGCCGCAATTGCCGTATCGTCGAAACCGACAATTGAGAGATCATCCGGAACCGTCAGCCCGCGTGATCGGGCGGCATGCAGCACGCCCGCCGCCATCACATCGTTGCTGGCAAAAATAGCGGTTGGCGGTGTGGCCGCTGCCAGCAAAGCCGCACCCGCTGCCAGTCCTGTTTCAAAGGTATAATTGCCAGCAGCAATCAAATCAGGGCCATGCGGCAACCCTCTGGCTACCAAGGCATCGCGCCACCCTTCGCGGCGTTCATGCGCTGAACGGAAACCCTCTGGCCCGGCAACCAGGCCGATCCGTTGATGCCCCTGATCAATCAGGAAATTAACCGCTTCAGCCACGGCCTGCCGGTCATTGGACTGCACCAGATGCGCTGGATCATCCAGTTCGGCAGAGCCCATGCGCACATAGGCACAGCCCAAT
>JBEGLE010000068.1:0-2744 GCA_041183725.1 Pseudomonadota bacterium
AGGATGTCGTCATAAGGGGTTATCAAAAGGTCATGTCTGCCTCTGCACTTCCCCGCGACGTAACTGCTGCGCCCAGTGATGCGCGCACGCTGCTGCTGGATACGGCCAGCGGTTTGATGCGTGAGGGCGATATCTTTGATGTCTCACTGTCTGAAATATCCAAGCGATCCGGGCTAAATTCGGCGCTGGTGAAATATTATTTCGGTAACAAGGCGGGCCTGCTCAAAGCGCTGATTGAGCGGGAGTGGACGGTTATTGTCCGCACAGTAGAGGCTCTGCTGGCGATGGAGGCCGATCCGGAAACCAAACTGCGGATCCACATGACCGGCGTGGTCGAGAACTTCTTTCGCACCCCTTATACTCATCGCTTGCTGATGCGCCTGATCCGCGAAGAGGAATCTGCTGAGGCGCAGCGGTTGGCTGATAGCTATTTGAAGCCACTGATGGCGGCCTATGATCAGTTGATCGGCGAAGGCGTGGCCGCGGGTGTTTTTCGCTCGGTTGATCCACAATTGTTCTATTTTACCGTGATCGGCGCGGCAGACAGGTTCTTTTCCGCGCGTTTGGTGCTGCGGCACTGCTCGGAAACAGACGTGCTGGAAGAGGCGCTGCGCGATCGTTATCGCACCCACCTCAATGATTTTGTCATTGCCGGGATTTTGGTGAAGCCATGACCAAGCCCTGGCATGTCGGGGTGATTGGCGGATCGGGTCTGGCCGATGGGCTGGCGCTCGATGATGCGCAGGAAATCGCCGTGTCCTCGCCCTTTGGTGCCCCGTCAGGCCCGGTGACAACTGGCACCTTAGGCGGCGTGCGGATGACCTTTTTGGCGCGCCACGGCACAGGGCATCGGCTGACACCATCCTCCGTGAATTACCGCGCCAATATTGATGTGCTGAAGCGCTGCGGGGTAACCGATCTGGTGGCGCTTTCTGCAATCGGTTCGCTGTGGGAACCCATGGCACCGGGGCACTTCGTGGCGGTTGATCAATTTATTGATCGCACGCAGGGACGGTCAAATAGCTTTTTTGGTGAAGGCTTGGTGGCCCATGTGTCTTTGGCCGATCCGGTTTGCCCACGGCTCTCAGGGCGCTTGGCCGATGCGGCAAAGGCGGCAGGTGGCACGGTGCATCGGGGTGGCTGCTATATCGCGATCGAAGGGCCGCAGTTCTCAACCCGTGCTGAAAGCGTGCTCTATCGCCAGTGGGGGGCAGATGTGATTGGCATGACCGCTATGCCTGAAGCGCGTCTCGCTCGTGAAGCAGAACTACCCTATGCCCTGTTGGGCATGGTCACTGACTATGATAGCTGGCGGCCGCATGAAGCGGGCGTGGGCGCTGATGAGGTCTTGGCGGTGATGAAAGCCAATGCTGCGCTGGCGCGTGCTGCCGTGTCCCATATGGTTGCGGCGCTCCCGCCTGAGCGAGAGGCCAGCCCCATAGACCATGCGCTGGACGGCGCGGTTTACACTGCGCCACAGCAGCGTGATGGCAAGATGCTCGCTATGCTGGATGCTGTCGCCGGTCGGGCAGGGCGCGGATAGATCGTGCGCCACAGGTGCATCAAGCTATTGCTAAAGCGGCGTTAGCGATGGTAATGCCGAAATAATATTACTTAATTAGTCGAAATGGTTGCAGTAGAAACCTTTTATGCAAAACCGAATCGCCCGTCTGACAGATTTTCTGCCCTATCTGATGTCGGTCACCGCAAATGAGGTGAGCGGGTTCATCGCTGAGGAATATCGCGAAAAATTTGGCCTGCGGATTCCCGAATGGCGGATTATTATTGTGCTTGGCCATCTTGGCGCCCTGACACAACGTGAATTGGTTGATGCGACCTTGATGGACAAAGTGGCGGTTAACCGGGCCTGCAAAGTGCTGGAAGACCGCGACATTATCGCGCGTAGCCCTAATGATCGCGATGGTCGTTCACACCATCTTGATCTTACCGCCCATGGCTTGGACGTGCATACCGAAGTTATGCCCCTGACCTCTGAAACGTTTGAGCGGATTTATGCCGCGATCACACCCGATGAACGCGATATGCTGAAATCGCTTCTGACCCGCATACGTGAGGGCGTTCGTCACCTGGGCCGGGATGGCACAGCGTAAAGTGAACCAAGCCGCCGCGGGAAACCGAAATCTTGATTGGCGCGCAATTTCTCCAGATGCGGTCGAATCCCGATGGATTGCCCCTGACGGCTGGCCAATCCGCAGGATTGATTGGCCCACCCCTGTTTCCTGCCGGGGGTCTCTGTTGTTCCTGCCGGGGCGCGGTGATGCCTATGAAAAGTATCTTGAAAGTTTGGCGGACTGGCACGCACAAGGCTGGCGGGTAACCGCCGCCGATTGGCGCGGGCAGGCCGGATCTGGTCGGCTTGGCGGTGATGCGGTGACGGGCCATGTCAGCGATTTTTCGCTGTGGATTGATGATCTGGCCGCATTATGGGCAGATTGGCAGGCGCAGACGCCCGGACCGCATGTGCTGATCGGCCATTCGATGGGCGGGCACTTGGTGCTGCGCGCTCTGGCAGAGCGGCGGATTGCGCCAGATGCCATGGTGCTGATTGCCCCGATGCTGGGTCTGCAAACCTATGGCCTGCCGGTTGCCTTGCCCCATGCCGCCGCGCGGCTGATGTGCTGGCTGGGCGATCCACGCCGACCAGCATGGAAATGGAGCGAGAAGCCCGGGCAATTACCCGCAGGACGGGAAAAACTGCTCACCCATGATGGCGTCCGCTATGC
>JBEGLE010000069.1:0-7665 GCA_041183725.1 Pseudomonadota bacterium
AGGTTGGGTAATGCCCCGGCCAGAGCAGAAACGCTGCCCGCGATCAAAAATTCCCGACGTTCCATCGCCACACACCCGCATAATGGTTTCAAGCGAGACAAGATTACACGCCGTGCGCCAACCAGCAAAGGGGCCTGTGGATCAATCAGGATGATCAGGTAATTCGATAAAAATCCGCCACACGGTCCAAAGCCAGCTTCAGCACCACTTTGCCGCTGCGCACCGGCCAATCGAGGGCTTTTTCGGCTGATGGCAAAGCTTCGCCGGCGCAAACAACCCGCCATAGCACGTCTGCCAAGCCAGGCCGGGCGGTGGCCAGCGCCCCATCAAAACGTTGTTTCGCGGCAATCTGGCGTTCGCTGGGATTGAGGCCGCGATCCGGGCCACCGCTGATCCGCACCGGATCCCAGCGCATCGTCACGCCCGCCGCCAATTGGGCGCGCTCCCAATCAGCGCGCAAACGTTCACCCGCGGCAAATTGCGCATCGCTCAGGTGGCCGCGCGCATGCAGCCATGTGAGCGGCGATTCCGCCAGATTGACTGTGGCACTGCGCCGTCCAGCCTGCGGAGCAGCCCGCGAAGGCCCTTCACTGGTCAATTCCCGTTCAACAAGTTGGCGTTGCATGATCGGCCCTTTCCTAATGCTGGTTCCACGGCGAATCACCCTTGCCAAAAGGGATATCCTGTAGGAAAGAAAAAACCGATTTGGTTAAATGGAGGCCAAGATGATCAACCGCATCCGCGACATCCGCCGGGAAAAGGGACTAACGCTGGCCGAAGTGGCGGAACGCTGCGCCCCGCCCACCACGGCGCAGACCATTGGCCGGATCGAAACTGGTATGCGCAACCTGTCTTTGGTGTGGATGAACCGCATCGCCGCTGCGCTGGGGGTGGATCCCGAACTGTTGGTGCGCGGATCGGTTTCCGACCAGCCGCAGCTTGTAGCGCGGCTTACCGATGCCGGGGCAGAACCCCTTACCGCCCCACGCGATGCCATTCTGCCCACGGCCATCGGGGGTGATGGTCCACTGATAGCCATGCTGGTTGAAATCAGCGCTGGCGAATTTCGCGCCGGTGATCAGGTTTGGCTGCGGCACGTGGCTGATGATGACTGGCAGCGCCACATTAACCGCGATGTGCTGGTGCCCCGCCCCGGTGGCCGTTTTGCCTTTGGCCGGCTAATCGATCGCCAAGGACGCCGCGTGGCCATTTTCCCGCCAGGCACGGGGCAACGCCAAATGGTGATCGATAATGCCGCTTGGCTAGCCAGCGCCGAAATGCTGGTTCGCAAACTTTAGAGCGCATCTTTATCGAAAACACTAACCGCAGCAACCACCGGCAAGCGCGTTACATATTATGCATATGAGCTTTAAGACGCGCTGTGACGACTGAAGGATAGCCTGGGCTTTCCACAATTACAGATGACGCCTTGCGCCTCTGCATCTTGGCGCTCTTTTCTGCTTAAAAGGTCATTGCAAATACAGACAATGCGCCACTTAAATGGATGTAAAGCAATTCGACTACCTTACATCGCACCTAGCAGTCTATCATGATCTCAGTCTCTTTAAGACTTGCATCGGCGTTCCTAACCAGCCGAGCAATTGAAACGCCTATGTGACGTGAAAGGCGGCTTGATTCAAATAAGGCCAATTCCTCATCGCCAGCGAGGATAGCATCAATCACGCGGATATTTGCAGCCTTCCAGGCAAGCTCGTCCTGCTCATCCAGAACCAGCGCGGGAGGTGCATGCTCGTGCACAAACCTTGCTGTGGCTCCGGCGAACAGCGAAAGCAGCGGACGATCGCTCATTGCATGAATAGTAAGGCGAAAATCTTCTTCTATAGCCAAGCGCTGCTCGCGGCTGTGGCTGGCAACAATGCGCTCTCGTATGGCTTGCAGCCTCTCAAGGACATCAGGTTCGCGGCAACGGGCGGCCGCGGCGATGGCCTCGCCCTTCAGTGTCATCAGCAATTCGAGAGCATCGCGATAGGCCGAGGTATGCATCCGCAGATATTCAACGAGCGAATGTTCCAGATTGGCTTCGCTTGGGCGTTTGCCGAAATAACCCCCACCGGGCCCCCGGCGAACCTCAAGGAACCCCTCATTTTCAAGAATGCGCGCCGCCTGCTGAACGGTAACGACGCCAACATTTAGCCGTTCCACAAGAACACTAAGCGAGCCAATTTGGGTCCAAGGCTCTTGCGAGAGGATCATCTCCTTCAGCTGGGCCGCAGTCGCCTGAACCAGCGAACTGCGGTGCCTCTTAGCCCCTCTAGTGGGCTTGTTGGCTTGTGTGGTTACCTTGGTTGTCATCAGGGCCGCACAACCCAGCCACCATCCACATGCAACACCTGCCCAGTGATCCAATCACCCGCGGCGGAGCAAAGTAAAAGAAGAGGTCCTACCAGATCATCGGGTTGCCCGCGCACCCGCATGAACACACTCGCCTTAAGAAATTCGACAAAGGGCGATCCATCTGGTGTCATCATCTTGCCGGCATCGCTCATGACATTGCCGGGGGCAATAGCATTGACGTTGATATGCGACGGACCCAATTCTCGTGCCAATGTCGTAGTTAGCCCGTGAAGTGCCAACTTGCTGACACCATAGAGGGACGTTGCCGGATAAGCCCCCCCTGACACTTGATTAACAATCCTGCCTCCACCGCGGGCGATCATCATGGGGACGATGGCCTGCACACAATTGAGCGCGCCGGTCACATTCACCGCCATCAACCGGTTCCAGTCATCAATCGGCACCTCGACCGTTGGCTTGTAGGTAGCATCGAGCATCAGAGCAGCATTGTTAACGAGAATATCAACTCCGCCAAAGACATCCTTTGCCGCCGCCGCCATAGACCGCACCGCGGCGGGATCGGTAATATCCACCGATACGCCAATGGCTTTGCCGCCGCTGGAAACAATTTCATCGGCAACAGCCCTCGCCCCCGCTTCGTCAATATCGGCAACCACCAAGCTGGCCCCTGCCGCAGCAAGGCCCAATGCATAGGCGCGGCCAATCGAATTACCGCGCGCACCAGCACCGGTCACAACCGCGACTTTGCCATCAAGGCGATATTGGTCGACAGAAAACGCCATGTGTCACTCCCTCAATTTGTTACTTTTGCCGCTTTGTTTACGGCTTCGAGAAACGGAATTGCGGCATTTCGCAGAGCGTTCAAGGCCACATTACTGGGCAACAATTGCACCAGAAGATCAGCATCCTTGCGCAACAGCGCCCCGCCATGCGCGAAAGCACCAAGCCCCGGCAAATTAGCAACAATGCCCAAAGCATAGCTGCCGCCGGTACTCACCTTCAGCAATTTGGCCATCGCCCCGCGGTCAAGCCCAAGCGCCCCGCCCGCATCCAAAGCATTTTGTGTGGCCGTAAGATTTGCGGCCAGCAACGTGTTGTTGATCAACTTGGCACATTGTCCGGCACCAACATCACCCAGATGAACTATAAGGCCGCCAAAGCTGGCGAGCACTGGACGAGCCTTTGCAAAACCATCAGCAGAACCACCAACCATCACCGTAAGCGTGCCAGTCTTGGCCGCAGGCGCGCCGCCGCTCACGGGCGCATCGATCAAGATAATCTTGCGCTCGGCCGCCTTGATCGCAAGTTGCTGACACAGGGCGGCGCTGACCGTCGAGTGGATGGCAATGACCGATCCTTGGGCCATCGCGGGAATCAACTTGGCGCAGACCTCGGCGACGCCAGCATCATCCACAACACATATGCCGATATGGGCACAGGTTGCCCCCAGTTCCGCAATGTCACGGGCAACAGTGGCCCCACTTGTGGCAAAGGGGGCAAGACTGGCCTCGCGCCGGGCCCACAGTCTGGTTGGGAACCCGGCCTCGATCATGCGCCAGGCAATGGGCGCCCCCTGATCACCAAGACCAATAAAGCCACAGTTTAGAGTAGGAAGAGAAGATGACATTGGGTAGTCCTCCGTCATACCGAGAGCGAATGTCCGCCACTAACCCGCAGCGTCTCGCCAGTGATGAAGGCGGAGCGCGCTGATACGAGATATCGCATAGCCTCCACGATATCGTCCTCCTCGCCTCTGCGGCTTAAAATTTGCATTTTGAGCACGGCCTCTACCATGGCCTCAGGCAGCTCCGCGCGGATCGTATCGGTAAAAATTAAGCCGGGAGCGATACCATTCACACGAATGCCATCAGCGGCAAATTCGCGCGCCATCGCCATCGTCAAACCCTGCACCGCCAATTTAGACGCACCATAAGCGGTTGCGCTGGCGTAAGCGGCAGAGGAGGAAATATTAACAATTGCCGCTCCGTCGCGTCCTCGCATGGCTGACTGTACCGCCAATGAGCATATGATAACGCCTAAGACATTTACATCAAAGAGACGGCGAAGAGTTGCCACCCCCATGTCAATCATCGGACGGTTATAGATTGCTGAGTGCAACCCGGCATTGTTGATGAGAAAATCGATGCCGCCGTGCATTTCTGTGATCCGAGCGATCACAGCCGCGACTTGCGCCTCGTCGGTAACATCGCAGGCAAACGCCTGTGCGGGCTTGCCAATATCCGCCGCCGCCGCCTGCGCGGCGTCCGCATCTATATCCAACAGCACAACCCGGGCGCCATCCGCAGCAAGCGCTCTACCAAACGCCTTGCCAAAACCGCGCCCACCGCCGGTTATGACCGCCACCCGGCCTGCAAAATCGGGGTGTACCGCACTCATCCTGCGGTAATTCCCTTATCAATCGTGATGCAGGCGCCGTGATACCCGCTGGCCGCGGGCGAGGCAAGAAAGGCGATCATGTCAGCGACATCACCAACCTCAACAAGGCCGCGCATACCGGAAAAGCGCTGGATCAACGCATAATCCGCCCCATCCGGCAATACGAAGCCTTCGGTTATAGCAGTAGCCATGCCGCCCGGGGCCACAGCGTTGAAGCGGATCGGCTTGTGGATATATTCCATGGCGAGCGATTTGGTGAGGTTCAGCAACCCGGCTTTGGAGGCGCAATAAGCAGCGGCATAGGCCTCGCCAATAAAAGCGGCTGTGCTGGTGACGTTAACCACAGCGCCTTCGGTTTCCAACAAATGCGGAATGGCAGCCTGAATGAGGTGAAAGGGCGCCGAAAGATTGATGGCGATGGTTTTTCCCCAGTCGGTCACCGCCATTTCGGGAGTATTGCTCATGCGGATGATACCCGCCACATTGCACAGCGCATCCAATCGGCCAAATTGCGCCACCGCCGCTAAAACCGATGCAAAGCAAGCATCTGGCTCGGCAAGATCGGCGACATGGATTAGTGCAGTGCCGCCAGCCGCTTCAATGTTTCGAGCCGTCTCGGCCAGTCCGCCTGTGTTGACATCTACCACGCAAACCTGCGCGCCTGCCCGGCCCAGCGCCAACGCTGTAGCTTTGCCCAGCCCTGAAGCTGCGCCTGTAACCAGCACGGCTTTTCCATCCATCGCTAACCCCTGCAGCATGGTGCTCTCCTCATTTATTGGAACGCTTCGCCAGCGCAGAGCCGCTTGGCCTGTTCGATAACCGCGCCCTGAATAACCGAGGCACGCGGCCAACCGCCATGGATGGCGTATTGCAGCACAAATTCCTGCATCTCGG
Source organism: Pseudomonadota bacterium (assembly GCA_041183725.1). Lineage (GTDB taxonomy): Bacteria > Pseudomonadota > Alphaproteobacteria > Sphingomonadales > Sphingomonadaceae > Novosphingobium. The sequence goes on from JBEGLE010000069.1 coordinate 5,608, forward strand.
CTTCGGTGGCATTGCCGCTGGCCATGGCTGAATAAATATGGGTGTTGATGGGAATTTCCGAGGAGGATTCTGCCACGCCCACGAGCGTGATCCAGCGGCGCGAGCGCTGGTCGAGACCGGGGCGGCTCCACATTTCGCCAAAAACAAAATTGAGTATGCCGCCTTCAAAATAAGGGGTCACAGGCGGCGGCCCGGGATAGGTCATGACAGTATCAAAACCCAACGCCCCATCTGCGAGCCTCTGAGCTGGATCCCATGGCTCGGCGCGCAAGGGGGCAAACGGTGGCAAAGCCAAGCCAAGCCCGGCTGCCACGCGCTTAATCGCCGCATCAAGATAGGCTCCCCTGCTCCACGAGGAATAGGTCGCCAAGTGCAACGCACCTTCACACAATTCAGCAAGGGTCAGCTCCCCCATGCTCAGCGCACCGCGCACATAGCCATCGACAATCTCAGTTGGCCCCATGGCACAAGAAGCCCCCGCAATGGCAACAAGATAACGCGAACGGCGGTCGAGCCCCGGCCGGTTCCACACCTCGGCAAAGACGAAATCGCGCCATGAGCTATCAAACAGCGTAGCCGGTTCGGTTACCGGGGCAGCAAGCAAGGTGGACTGGGTTTCGCAGCCCCGGGCAATGCGCTCGGCGGGATCAAGCAATGTCATGCTTCCCCTCCCTGCTTGGCCAGATTGACCCACACATTCTTGATCTGCAGGAACTCATGCAGCCCCGCCTCGCCACCAAGCCGCCCGTATCCACTCTGCTTGTAACCACCAAAGGGCGCGCAGGGGGCCATGCCTTCGCCCGCCCCATTTACTTGGATCATGCCTGCCTGCAGGGCGCTGGCCATAACATGCGCCCTCCGCAGGCTCTGGGTGTGAACATAGGCGCCCAGACCAAAATCGCTGTCATTCGCGAGCGCAATGGCCTCTTCCTCGGTATCAAATGGTGTGACTGCCAACACAGGGCCAAAAACTTCATTGCGCGCCAGATGGCTCCGATTATCGACATCGGCAATGATCGTCAGCGGCAGATAGAAGCCCGCGGCATGGTCTCCGCGGATACGTTCACCGCCAGTTAAAACCCGCCCACCTTCGGCACGGGCGGTTTCAATCATGCCGGAAATGCGGTTGAGCGAAGCCTCAGTGATGAGCGGCCCCATGACCGTATTCGGGTCAAGTGGGTCACCCACTGGAATATAGGGGACAATGCCCTGCAAGGCCTGCAGATAATGCTCATAGATTGCGCGCTGAACGAGTACCCTTGTGCCATTGACACAGCCCTGCCCGCTAACCGCAACCGCTCCCGACAGGCCACGCTGTGCGGCGCTCATTAGATCAGCATCATCAAAAACGATGACAGCTGATTTTCCGCCAAGCTCCAGCCCGCAAGGCTTGAGTTGTTCTGACGCCGCCATCAGCACCTTACGCGCGGTGGCGCCGCTGCCAACAAACTGGACTTTGTCGACACCCTTATGGCGAACCATGGCATCGCCCGCATCGGGGCCACCCACCAACACATTCACCACCCCATCCGGAAAACCCGCCTCGCGGATCATCTCACCCAGCTTCATCACAGAATATGGAGCGAGCTCCGGGGCCTTAAGCACCACGCAATTACCCGCAGCCAGTGCGGGGGCGAGCACCATGTTAGCGGCAAAGAACGGCCCGTTCCAAGGTACGATAGCACCAATCACGCCGTAGGGCTCATAATGCGTGTAATCATGCGCGGGTCCGGTCCACGTATCAATGGTCCGCCCCTCGATCTTGTCGGCCCAACCCGCAAAATAACGGTATTTTTCAAGACCATCCTGAACGGCAAAATGCGTGTGGGCTGATGGCGTGCCATTCTCAATAACGGCAAGGGCAGATAAGTGCGGGGCATTGCGCTCAATCACCTCAGCCAGCTTGAGCAGAAGGTCCCGGCGACGATTGCCCGGCAGTGCTCGCCACGCAGGGAAGGCGGCGCGGGCGGCGGCTACGGCGGCATCGACATCAGCAGCACTCGCCAACGTAAGATCGGAGGTCACCTGCCCGTTGCCAGGATAAATGTGCGACCACAC
>JBEGLE010000070.1:0-3812 GCA_041183725.1 Pseudomonadota bacterium
TGATTGATGTGGATGGCAGCCTGCCCCCACCCGCCTTGGCCCGTGCATCCGTGCAGGCGGTGGCCGGTGCGGTCCGCCGATTCGACCTATCGGGCAATATCGGCATCGATTTTCCCAGCCTGCCAGACAAGGCAGACCGCCGCGCGATTGATCTGGCGCTGGATGCGGCGCTGCTTGGCTGGCCACACGAAGGCACGGCCATGAACGGCTTTGGCTTTGTTCAATTGGTATCAAAGCAAGAACGCCCCAGCCTGCTTGCCCGCTTTGCCTTTGATCGCACCGGTGCGGCCGCGCGTATGCTGCTGCGCCGGGCAGAACGGGTTGAAGAACCGGGAACCCTGCTGCTCTGCGCCCATCCTGCGGTAAAGGCGGCTATCCATCCAGATTGGGAAGCTGAACTTGCCAAACAAACCGGACGAAATTTGCGCTGGCAGATTGATAGCACTCTTGCACTGGATGCCGGTTTCGCGCAGGCGGTCGTCTTATGACTGCCACTGTCCGGAAATGCCCGATCTGCCGCAAACCGCGCCAGAGCGGATTCGCCCCGTTCTGTTCCTCCCGCTGTCGGGATCGCGATCTGGTCCAGTGGCTACAAGATGGTTATGCCCTGCCCGGTCCGGCGGCTGATCTACCCAACGACGATAGCGAATAGGCACAGGATAAACGATGGTGGATACTCCCTCCCCGCAGCTAGATCGCCTGATCAACGGCTATCACCGTTTCCGCCACTATGGTTGGACCCCAAACCGCGAGCGTTGGGCCAGCTTGCGTGAAGGGCAAGAGCCAGAGGTGATGATCATCGCCTGTTCGGACAGCCGGGTTGATCCGGCGCAGATCTTTGACGTCGATCCTGGTGAGATTTTTGTCGTGCGCAATGTCGCGGCCATGGTCCCGCCGTTTGAAACTGCGCCGGGCCATCATGGCGTTTCCGCTGCCTTGGAATTTGCCGTTCAGGTACTCAAGGTCAAAGAAATCATCGTTCTGGGCCACGGCATGTGCGGCGGCTGCAAAGCGGCGCTAACACGTGAACTGCATGGCACAGAGCCGGGCGAAGGCGGTTTTATCGCCGATTGGATTGCCTTGTTGGATGATGCCCGCGAACCGATTGCCAAAACATTGGGCACCGATGGCCGCGCCGCTGAACGGGCGATGGAAGAAGCTGGGGTAAAGGTCAGCTTGGCTAACCTGCGCACCTTTCCCTGCATCAATCGCAAAGAAGCCAAAGGCGAACTCTCGTTACGCGGGGCCTTCTTCGCGATTTCTGATGGCGTTCTGCACTTGCTGGATGAAGCCGCAGACCAATTCCACGCCGTGGTATAAGCCAAAAGCCTAGGCCTTAGCGCAGGCAACAAAAAAGGCGGCAGTTGCCTGCCGCCTTTTCGCTATGTCTAAGGTGTGGTGCTTACTTGCCCGCAGCCTTTTGACCGGCATAAATCGACCACAATTGCGCCAGCGGCTGACGCAGACCGGTAACCTTATCGAGTGACGCCTTGGCATCGGCAAACTTGCCCTGATCAAGCTGGGCAATACCAATACGGGTGCGCACACGTTCGGCATCCACGCCGCCGCGTTGCAGGGCAAGGGCATAGAGTGCTTCAGCCTTGTCAGGCGCGCCATAGCTGAGCAAGGCATCGGCCGTGGCCGCGGCACTTACCCCAGTAGCGCTAGCAGCAAGGGCGCTCTTTTCCAGGCCGGGCAGTGTCGGACGATCAGCCGCAACCCGATCGGTAGCATTGGTGCGCGCTTCGATGACAAAAAGGTCCTTGGCATCAAGCTTGCCTGATCTCACGCCTTCGTCGATCACGCTAAGCACTTCGGCAGGCAAACGACGCGGATCGGCAGCCTGAATGAATTCCGCGTAGTCTGTTGCTTCGCTGAACGAATGGGTACGCTGCATCAAGCGCAGCAGATCAAGCCGTTCTTGCAATTCATACTTGCCAACCAAGCGCATCACGCTGATCGCGCCAGCCCAGTTATCGGTTGAGGGATAGGCGGCAACCAGACCCAAGCTGAACACGGCAGCCTTATCCAGCAGCTTGTTCTTGAATGCGATGCCCAAGCCACGGCGATACCAGTTTTCTGGGGCAGCCGCCCCTGCAGCCGTTTGCGCATCAATGGCTTTTTTCAGGGCAACAAGCCCGGCATCTGGCTGATTATCAGCAATGAAGGCTTCGGCCAGAAGCACCCCTGCCGAGTTATCGGCATAGCCACCCGAGATCGCAACCAGAAGAGCCTGACGAGCCGCAGCATAATCATGCTGATCAAAAGCAAATTGGCCAAGATAGTAATTGTACTTTGGCAGATCAGCCGGATTAGACTTGCCGCTATCCACCATGGCCTGAAGCCCACGGCGTTGCAGCACGACATCTTGTGCCACGCCACCCAATTGCAGGGCGAAGTTACCGGCCAAGAACTTGTCATCAGGGACGGTGATCGCCGCGAACACGGCTTCAAGTTGCGTCTTTTCATTGCTCAGGGTTGCACCCAATGCAGCAATAGCTGCTTCGCGCTGCGTCGCCGCAGCCTTGCGGGCTGCCGAAGTGGTGGTGGCATTATAAGCCGCGTTGGCAGCAGTCACAGCTTGCTGAGCCGCAACCACATCAGCCCGCTTTTTCGCTGCTTCAAGCGCCTTTTGGAACGGCGCGGCGACTGCAATCAGGGGTTTGGAATAGCTAGGCTTTGGCGCTGCGGCTTCTTTGGCCATCACGGGGCTTGCTTGCAGGGCAACAGCGCCCGTGCTCGCAACGAGTAACAGCGCCATAGCGCTACGCGAGATCTGGCCAATTGGCCTAAACTTGAGGAACATGGGCATTCGTCTCCATCGCTCGCACCGCTTCAGCGGGGCCTTCAATTGCAGCGCCGCATTTGGCCGGAAATCGCGGTCTTGGCAATGGCAAAGCCCTTTAAGTAGCCGCGCTGAACGGCAATTGAATGATCCGCCACAGCCCAATGCGGCAATATGTGGAAAAGAGGCCATTATCGCGCCAGCTTGCCCCTGCTGCGCTGGCCTCTGCCAAGAGATTAGCCTAGGGCCAATCAACAACAGGTAACGCAAGAAAAAACAATTGTGAGCGACCAGACAGAAACACTCGACACCCCGCCCTCACCCGGCGAATTTGCGCGCGTTGACATCGTCGATGAGATGAAGACCAGCTATCTCGATTACGCGATGAGCGTGATCGTCAGCCGCGCGCTTCCCGATGTGCGTGATGGCTTGAAGCCGGTTCACCGCCGCATTCTGTTTGCCGCCATGGAAGGCGGCATGGTCGCTGGGCGGCCTTATCGTAAATCAGCCAAGATCGTTGGCGACGTCATGGGTAATTATCACCCGCACGGCGATTCCGCGATCTATGATGCCTTGGCCCGTATGACCCAAGATTGGTCAATGCGCCTGCCGCTGATCGATGGTCAGGGTAACTTCGGCTCGATGGATCCTGATCCGCCAGCCTCCATGCGTTACACCGAAGCGCGTCTGGCCCGTGTGGCCAATGCCTTGCTGGATGATCTTGATAAAGACACGGTCAATTTTCAAGATAACTACGACGGTTCGCGCCAAGAACCCCAAGTTCTGCCTGCCCGCTTCCCCAATCTGCTGGTCAACGGCGCTGGCGGTATCGCGGTTGGCATGGCCACCAATATTCCGCCGCACAATCTGGGCGAAGTGATCGACGGCTGCCTTGCCTATATCGCCAACCCGGCAATCACCTCGGAAGAGCTGTTCCAGATCATTCCGGGGCCGGATTTCCCGACTGCACCGATGATCCTTGGCCAGTCTGGCGCGCGCAATGCCTACCTGACGGGTCGCGGGTCGA
>JBEGLE010000071.1:0-25900 GCA_041183725.1 Pseudomonadota bacterium
CCATGCGTGCTATCGAACCACGCCAGCGCGGCGCGCATGGCTTCGCCCGCAATGCCTTGGCCGCTATGGGCATGGTGAATGATCCAGCCGGCCTCTGCCACATCATCCAGCCCCGGCAGGCCGCGCCAACTGCGGAACACGCCGCAATTGCCGATGATCTGGGGCTGGCCCTGCAGCCGCACCATGAAGGTGCCATAGCCATGCAGGTGCCACGATCCGGCATTGCGATGCAGGCGGGTAAAGCTATCGGCCATGCTGGGGATAAGCCCGCCCAACCAGCGGCGGGTTTCTTCCGCCTCGGTCAAGGCATAGAGGCCAGGCAGATCGCTGGCCATCGGTTGCCACAACTCCAGCCTATCGGTGCGCAGCAGCGGCTTCATGATAGCACCAAGGCCAAGCCATGCAGGGCCACGCCCACCAGTCCGCCGACCAAGGTGCCGTTGATACGGATGAATTGCAGATCGCGCCCCACTGCACCTTCGATCCGGCGGGTGACGGTGCTGGCATCCCAGCGCTTCACCGTTTCGGACACCAGCCGAACGATCTGCGCACCATGGCGCGCCGCGATGCCGGTAATCGTGCGGCGGGCAAAGCGGTTCACCAGTCGTTGCAGCTGCGCATCGCGTTGCAGTGCCGCACCCAATTGCATCAGGCCTTGACCAAATTGGCCGGACAGCGCCCGATCAGGATTGCGCGCCGCCGCCAAAAGCTGGCCGCGCAAACGTTCCCACAGGGCATCGATCCAAGCGGCCATGGCGGGGTTGGCGAGCAGGTCATCCTTCAGGCGATTGACCCGATCGTGCATGGTCGGATCTTCGTTCAGGGCGCGGGTCAGATTGTCTAGTCCTTCTTCCACCTTTAGCCGCACCGGGTGATCGGGCACCACAATGCATTCGGCGATCAGCTTGAACAGTCCATCCAAAATGGCCGAGGCCATGCGTTCATCAAGGCCGGTCCAGCGCAGGATGCCGCTGGCGCGATCGTGGATCAATTGGCGCAGCAGGTCTTCGTTGGCCTCAAGCGTTACGCCGGTCCAGCGCAGCATGCCATCGATCAAGGGGCGGTGGCGCTGATCGGCTATGGCGGAATTAAGCAAGCCGCCCAGCAAGGGGGCGATGTCCAGCCGCTCAAGCTGGCTGCGCAGACCTTTGCGCACCATGCCGCCCATTTGCTCTGGGTCGAGCGACTCCAGCAGGTCGGCAAACAGACTGGCCGCGCCGTGCCGCAGCCGCACTTCGCCGCCGCGCTGCGGATCGGCCAGAAAATCCCCCATGGCCGCCGCCAGATTCATCGCCTTCATCCGACGGCTGATGACTGGGGGGGTGAGAAAATTCTCGCGCAGGAAATCGGCCATCGTATCGGCAATGCGATCCTTGTTTTCCGGGATGATCGCGGTGTGCGGAATGGGCAGACCCAAGGGCTTGCGGAACAGTGCGGTTACCGCGAACCAATCGGCCAGCCCGCCAACCATAGCCGCTTCGCTGAAAGCTAGCAGCCAGCCAAACGCGGGGTGGCTGGGGGCCATGTGGCGCGCCAGCAGGAATAGGGCGGCCATGGCCACCAGCAGGCCGGTGGCGGCCAAGCGCATTTGCCGGGCCCGATCAACTGGGGCGCTCTGGCGGGACACGCTCACTCGGCCGCAAGCGCTTCCGGCAGAGCGGCGGGAACGGCGCTGGGATAGGCCGCGTCCTGTCCGTGTTCGGGTTTATAGGACAAGAACCGCTTGCGCAGCGCCGGGCCAAGCCGCTTTTCTATGCCATCGGCAAGGCTGAACCCGGCCGGCACGATGAGCAAGGTCAGCAGGGTGGACATAATCAAGCCACCGATTACCACCGTGCCCATCGGCGCGCGCCAAGCGCCATCGCCGCCAAGCGATAGCGCGGTTGGCACCATGCCCGCGGTCATCGCCACGGTGGTCATAACAATCGGCTGCGCCCGTTTGTGGCCGGCCTCGATAATGGCTTCAAACTTTGACGCGCCATTGCTCATTTCTTCGATGGCAAAGTCGATCAGCAGGATCGAATTTTTCGCCACGATGCCGAACAGCATCAAAATGCCAATAAACACCGGCATCGACATCGGTTGGCCCACCAGTCGCAAGGCGAGCAATCCGCCCAGCGGGGCAAGGAACAGCGATCCCATATTGACCAGCGGCGAGACAAAGCGGTGGTACAGCAAGACCAGAACCGAGAAGACCAACAGAACGCCGGCCAGCAAGGCCCCAGCAAAACTGGTAACCATATCCGCTTGCCACTGGTCTTGGCCAAAGGGCGTGTTGGAAATCCCGCTAGGCAGGTTTTTCATGATCGGCAGCGCATTTATCTTGGCCATGGCCGCGCCCTTGACCACATCGGGGGCCAGATCGGCACCGACAAAGACGCGGCGGCTTTGGTTATAGCGCTGGATGCTGACAGGACCGGAGCCAAGCGAAATATCGGCCACACTGCTCAGCGGCACCGAACCGCCCGATGCGGTTGGCACGGGCAGGTTCTGGATGGTGGAAAGGTTGCGGCGGGCATCTTCCGAAACCCGCACCCGGATCGGGACCTGACGATCGGAAAGCGAGAATTTCGCGGCGTTTTGATCAATATCCCCCAAGGTGGCGATACGGATTGCTTGGCTCAGGCCGGCGGTGGTTACCCCCAGGCTGGCCGCCAGATCCATCCGCGGTTTGATGATCACTTCAGGGCGGCGCATATCGGCGGCAATGCGCGGGGCAACCAGTTCATCCACCCCCTTCATCTGCTCGACTAAAGTGGCGGCGGTTTGTTCAAGCAGCACCGAATCCGAGCCAGAAAGCATGATCGAGATGGGGCGGCCAGAGCCACCGGAGCTGCTGCTGGGGCCAGACATATCGACAAAGGAAATACGGGCATCGGCAATCTTTTGGAGAACGGGCGTTAGATTGCGTTCAAATTCCTGGCTGGTTTTTTCGCGATCGGCTTTCAGGTTGATAAACAACCGGGCCTTGCCCTCGCCCACCCGTTCAAAGGCCGTGGCAACATCGGGATCGGCGTGGACCACTTGGGACACCGTATCAGCCACCACTTCGGTCTGGGCCAAAGTGGTGCCGGGCACCATCTCGATGGTTACCATGCTGAAATCTTGATTGGCGGAAGGGAAAAACTGAGAAGGCGTGGTGGCAAAAAGAATGATCGTCAGCACCAAGGCGATCACGCCCGTCCCCACCATCCAGATGCGGTGATCGTACAAGCGTGCGATGAGGCGGCGACCCAAATTAAGCCTGCGACCTTGGTGCATGAGTTTTTCGCGATAGGCAGCCACCCTGGACGTATCCAGCGTCCAGCGCAGCACCTTCATGTAACGGTCCATCCACGGGCCGCTGGCGTGTTCAGCCGTGCCATGGGCTTCGAGGAAATAGGCGGCGACCATCGGCGTGATCATGCGCGCCACGGCCAAGCTGAGCAGCACAGAAACCACAACCGTCAGGCCAAAGTTTTTAAAGAACTGGCCGGGAATGCCGCCCATCAGGCCCACCGGCAAGAACACCGCGACGATCGACAGGGTGGTGGCGACAACCGCCAGGCCAATTTCATCCGCCGCATCGATCGATGCCTGATAGGCGCTTTTGCCCATCCGCATATGCCGCACGATATTTTCGATCTCAACGATCGCATCGTCAACCAGAACGCCGGCCACCAATCCCAAAGCCAGCAAGGACAGGCTGTTCAGGGTAAAGCCGAACCAGGCATTGAGGAACCAGAAGGTGGGTATGGCTGACAACGGAATGGCGATCGCCGAAATAACCGTGGCGCGCCAATCGCGCAGGAAGAAGAACACCACGATAACCGCGAGTATCGCCCCCTCAACCATCGAGGACATGGAGCTTTCATACTGCTGCTTGGTATAGTCGGTCGAGGCAAACAGACGTTCAAAATGGACGCCGGGATTGGCCTTTTGAATTTTGTCCAGCTCGGCCACCGTATCGTCATAGACCGAAACATCCGATGCGCCGCGCGCGCGGGTTATCTGAAAGGTCACCGAGGGTTTGCCGTTAAATTTGCCGCGCGATGTAACCTCGCCAAAGCTGTCGGTTACCCGGGCAAAATCGGCCAGCTTTACCGTGCGCCCCCCGCCCAGCGGAATATCGGTTTGCGATAGCTGATAGGCATCTTGGGCATTGCCCAGCACCCGCACGGATTGACGCGAACCGGCAATTTCTGCCTTGCCGCCCGCTGCGTTAATGTTGACCTGCCGCAGTGCCGTGTTGACCTGTGCTGCCGTAACCCCCAGCGATTGCATCCGGCTCGGATCAAGCGTGACCAAAATCTCGCGGTTTACCCCGCCGCCCCGATCGACACTCGCCATGCCGGATATTGAAAGCAGGCGCTTGGCCACGGTATCATCGACGAACCACGACAGTTGTTCGATCGTCATGTCGTCAGCCGAAACGGCCCAGCCGGCGATTTCGTTGCCGCCGCCCTTGATCTTGACCACTTGCGGTTCAAGAATGCCATCGGGCAATTGGCTGCGGGCCTGATCGACCGCGTTTTTAACCTCGTTCACCGCTTCGTTGATATCGACGCCAATTTCAAACATCACATATGTTGTGCTGTTGCCTTCAGTGGCGGTGGAACTGATCGAATCAACCCCGCTGATTGTCCGGGCAGAGGCTTCGACCTTTTGGGTGATCTGTGTTTCGATTTCAGATGGCGCCGCGCCGGGCTGGCTGATCTGGATCATCACGGCCGGAAATTCGATATCCGGCATGTCTTGCACCTTCATCTGCATGAAGGAGACAATGCCCACCAGAACCAGCCCGATAAACAGGATGATCGGCACAACCGGATTGCGGATCGACCAGGCTGAAATGTTGCGAAAGTTCATGGCTCAGTCCTGTGCCCCGCAGCCTATTTCTTGGCCATCACCGGGTTGATGGTTTCGCCGGGGTTCAAGAAGCCACCGGCGCGCAGCACGACCCGTTCTTGGCCCGTCAGACCAGCGACCACGGCAATCCCCGTGTCCGTCACAATGCCGGTCTTCACATCGCGGCGGGCCACTTTGTTACCAGACCCGACGATATAGACATAGCTGCCCTTGCTGTCAGACAAGATCGCCGAATCAGGCAGCATGGGGGCCAGAACCGATCCACCCTTAATCACCGCGCTGGCAAAGCCGCCGGGGCGCAGTTCTGGGGCATAGGCAAGGGCGATGCGCGCCGTGCCTTGTCGGGTTTGCGGATCGATCACAGGCGACACTTGCCAGACCTGACCGGTAAAGCTTTTGGTTGCGCCCACTGGCGTCACTTCCGCGCTGATGCCCATGCTGACCTGCGCCATATCGACTTCACCCAGCTTGGCGAGCATTTCAAATTCGCCGCCCTTGGCCAGACGGAACAGCACGCCGCTGCCCGCGCCAACCACTTGGCCGGGTTCAACCTTGCGTTCCAGCACCAAGCCATCGGCGGGGGCGACAATATTCAGCCGCGCCACTTGGGCGCCGATCTGGCCCGCTTGGGCCCGTGCCACGCGCACCCGGGCATCTGCCGAATCGCGGGTTGCGGTGAGACGATCGATATCCGCTTTGGAAATAAAGCCGCGATCCACCAGTTTCAGCGCACGATCCAGATTGGCCTGCGCCAGCCGGGCATCGGCTTGGGCCACTTGCACCTGCGCGGCTTGGCCAGCCTGTTGCTGGATCTGCACCGAACGGTCGATTACCGCCAAAACTTGGCCCGCACGCACCCATTGGCCCGCTTCGACCAGCACGGATCGCACCTGACCGCCTTCGCCAGCCACGCCCACCGGCATTTCTCGGCGCGCTGCCAGCGATCCATTGGCATTAATCAGCCCTTGGATCGTGCTTGTTCCCGGCACGATCACAGAGACCACTGGTGCCTGATTCTTGGTATCCGCCGCGGCATCCGGGCTGCGGTGATGCAGGATAAACCACAGGCCAATCAGCAAAAGACAGGCGACCGCAATGATAATTATGGTTCGCTTGCGCGAATGCTGATCTTCATCCCCTGTGCCATCCAGGGGATTGTCAAACAGGTCTTGGCCATCATCCGAGGTTTCGATCGAGGATTCGTAATTCATCCGGCCTATGCTCTGCTGCGATGTTCTGAACAGGTAATCGACTGTGTTACAGGAACAAATTGCTAGCGGCAATTGCTCTGAAGACAGGGGATCGACCATCACCGCATAGGCTTCGACCAGCGACGTGGCAATGGCTTGCAGCGACCGGTGTGTGCAGGGGTGCAGCGGGGCCTATAGCCCGGCATCAGAATTTTTGCTGGCGCTCGTAAAGCCCGCGATAGTGCTGCAACCGAGTCACGCGGAGGCCCTGCATTCCTGATCGATCCACCGCGCGTTGCCACGATGCAAATTCTTCCAGCGTCAGGCCATAGCGCTCGCACACTTCATCAATGGTCAGCAGGCCGCCATTCACCGCAGCCACCACCTCTGCCTTGCGGCGCACGACCCACCGTTTGGTGCTGGGTGGCGGGAGAGTGTCTAGCGAAAGGGGTTCGCCCAAGGGGCCAGTAACCTTACACGGACGAAGTGTGGGAATATCATTCATCGGGCTTCTCGGGCGCCGTGCCTGAATGGTCGGCTATGCCGTGCTGTGTGGCAGACCGAGTTTTGCCATTGCCTAAAGCATCAAGGTTAACATCCGATGATCCTGCACGCTGCCGGGCCAAGACGGCGGAACCGGCCTCGGCAAAGGCACCGCCAGCCGAGTGGGCATGACAGGGCGCAAGCATATCGTGATAGAGCGCATGCTTGGCGGCAAAGCGGACTTTCAGCCTGCGCCAATCGGGCGCAGCCAAATTTTGCGCTTCCTTCCCATGCCAGTCAGCAAGGCCGAGCAAGCCGTGATCATCGAATCCATAATCCATAGGCCAAATCATAGGCAGGCCTTGGTCAAGTTTCGGTAAAGACCGGGTTCACCCTTTTTTCATGAATCTTAACGCAGCCGCCCCTGCGGATTTGTGCCCCTTGCACGGGATGTGTATGGGCGGGCTATGCCTGCCCTGCCCGACCGATCATTGCTTCCATCCCTGCCAGAGCTGTTTCAGCTCTCTGGTGATGATCAGGGTTCGTTGGCGGGCCAGCGGATTGTCGTTGCCATGTCGGGCGGGGTCGATTCATCGGTTGTCGCGGCCTTGGCGGCGGCCAGCGGGGCCGAGGTGATCGGCGTAACCCTGCAGCTTTATGATCACGGGGCGGCAACCGGGCGCAAAGGGGCCTGCTGCGCCGGGGATGATATTCGCGATGCCCGCGCTGTGGCTGATCGGCTGGGCATTGCCCATTATGTCTTTGATCACGAAAGCCAGTTTCGCGAAACCGTGGTCGAGCGTTTTGCTGACGATTATCTGGCCGGGCGCACCCCCATTCCCTGCATTCGCTGCAACATGGGGCCAAAATTTACCGACCTGCTGGCCATGGCCCGCGAATTGGGGGCCGATTGTTTGGCCACGGGGCATTATGTCCGCCGGGTTATCGGGGCAGCGGGACCAGAATTGCACCGCGCCGCTGATCCGGCCCGTGATCAAAGTTATTTCCTGTATGCCACAACCGAGCCGCAGCTTGATTTCCTGCGCTTCCCGCTGGGCGGCCTGCCCAAGCCAGAGGTGCGGCGAATTGCGGAACTGTTTGACCTGAAGGTTGCCGGTAAGCCCGACAGCCAAGACATCTGTTTCGTTCCCGAAGGCGATTATGCCGCCGTGGTGCGCAAGCTGCGCCCCGAAGCGGAAACCAGCGGGGCGATCGTCCATGCCGAAACCGGAGCGGTGCTGGGCCAGCACAAAGGGGTGATTCACTATACGGTTGGTCAGCGTCGAGGCTTGGAAATCGGCGGACAGGCTGAACCACTATATGTCACCGGCATCGATGCGGCGCAGGCACACGTTTTGGTCGGGCCGCGACATTTGCTGGCCGTAGCCGCGGCTGATCTGGTCGAAACCAACCGGATCGGCCCGATGCCCGACGCGGCGCTGTCCGATGCCCCACTGACTGCCAAGGTGCGATCGCTGGCCAAGCCGGTTCCGGTAACCTTGGATCGTGCGCCGGGCCAAGGCCAAGCAGCAACCCTGCGCTTTGCTGCTCCGGAATATGGCGTGGCCCCCGGCCAAGCCGCGGTGCTCTATGCCGGGGATCGGGTGATTGGCGGCGGCTGGATCGCGGCGACCCACCCAGCCTTCTGATCATCTATCCCAAGCTTCCAGAACGCAGCCCTGTCCTTCGTGATAGGTTGCGGTTTGCGACGACAGCAGCGGAAAGCGGGCCGTGACGCTGCGCTGTTCTGGGTGATCACTTAGGGAAATCAGACCCATGCCGGCTTCAAAATCCTTGCGGCAATCGCCCAGGCTGCGCCCGGCAATATAGCGACAAGAACAGGCGATATGCGCGCCATAGGCGGCCCCAGTGCGCGCCCGGCCGATGATTGCGGTGTGGAACCATGCGGCCACAACCAGCAGCAGAGCCAGAATCAGCCAAGGCCAGCGTGGCCGGCGACCATTCGCTTTCAGTCTGCGCCTTGTTGCCATCGGCCCCACTTCCCGTACATGATGCGCGTCATGCTGACCCGCCGCCTCTCCTTTATCCTGCCCTTGGCTTTGCTGCCAGCCCTTGTGGCTTGCACCAAGCACGAAGCACCGCCGTCCCCCTTGGACCCAGCCGCCGATGCCGCGGTTATCGCCAAGCCGGGGGTTCCACATGATGCTTTGGCCCGCGCAATTGACGGGCTGTTTCAGGACAAGGGTGCCGGTGAAACCCGGGCGCTGCTGGTGCTATCGGGCGGACGGATTGTCGCAGAACGGTATGGCACTGGCTATGATCAGCACACCCGGCTGATCGGCTGGTCGATGACCAAATCGATCACCGGGGCCTTGATTGGCCTGTTGGTGGCCGATGGCCGCTTGGCGCTGGATCAAAGCGCGCCGGTGCCGGCATGGCAAAGGCCGGGCGATCCGCGCGGGGCAATTACCCTGCGCGAACTGTTGCAGATGCGCTCAGGCTTGCGTCACAACGAAGCGAGTGATCCGGTTTATGAATCGGGCGAAGTGCGGATGCTGTTTTTGGACGGGCGCGATAATATGGCGGCTTGGGCCGAAGAGCAGCCCCTTGCGGCTGAACCGGGCACCACGTGGCGCTATAGCTCGGCCACTGCGGTGATCTTGGCCGATATTGCCGCCCGCGCCCTGACGGACAGCCCAGACCCCGGCGTGCGGCGCAAGGTGGTGAACGATTATCTCCGTGCCCGCCTGTTTGAACCTGCGGGCATGATCGGCATGGCGGCTGAATTCGATGCCGCCGGGACTTTTATCGGCTCGAGCATGGCCTATGGTACGGCGCGGGATTGGGGGCGCTTTGGCGAGCTGCTGCGCAATGGCGGCACGGTGAATGGCACCCAAGTCCTGCCACGCGGCTGGATCGAGTTCATGACCAGCCCCAGCCCGACCAATCCCGGTTATGGCGGGCAGGTGTGGCTTAATCGTCCGCAAGCCGATGGCGATGTGATGCTGATGCCGGGCAAGGCACCGGCCAGCCTGTTCGCCTGTATCGGCCACCTTGGTCAATATGTGTTGGTATCGCCCACCCAAACGCTCACGGTGGTGCGGCTGGGTAAAAGCGACAGCAAACAACGGCAAAAGGTGCTGGAGCACCTTGCCGAAATTGTCAGTTTATATCCCGCTTCCGCCAACCAGAATTAATTATTCGGCAGCAGGTCCTTGGCGCCAAGGCCGGTATCGACATGGCCTTCAGGATCGGGATGGATCAGAATTTCCACACCGGGGAATTCCGCCAGCAGTTTCAGCTCGATCTCATCCATCACCCGATGGGCCTCGCGCACTGACATATCGGGATCAACCCAGACGTGGAACTGCACAAAATCACGGTTGCCTGAAGTGCGGGTGCGCAGATCGTGCACCCCGCGCAATTCGGGGTGCCGGGCCATAACTTTGACAAATCGACTCCGCTTTTCCTCAGCCCATTCGCCGTCCATCAGCTGGGTGATAGCCTCTTGCGAAGCGCCCCATGCCCCCCAGCCCAGCCACAGGGCAATGCCAAAGCCAAACAGCGAATCCGCACCGCGAAAACCGGCATAGCGCTCAAGCGCCAAGGCAGCGATGACCGCAAGGTTCAGGAACAGGTCTGACTTATAGTGCACATGATCGGTGCTGATCGCGAGACTGTTGGTGCGGCGGATGACATGGCGCTGCCATGCGATCAGCGCCAGCGTTGCCGCCATAGCAATGGCCGAGACAACAATGCCATCTTCCGCCGCCGCCATATGCGAGCCGCTGAGGAACTGCTGGACCGACCGAAAGGCCAAGGTTAGCGCCGAAAGGCTGATCAGGGTGACCTGAAACATGGCGGCCAAGGCTTCGGCCTTGCCGTGGCCAAAGCGGTGGTGATTGTCTTCCGGCTGGGCCGCAACCCAAACCCCGGCCAGTGTCGCCACGCTGGCCACCAGATCGAGAACAGTATCGGCCAAGCTGCCAAGCATGGCGGTGGACCCGGTTTGCCAGACGGCCCAGCCTTTCATCGCGGCAAGCAGGCTGGCCACGGCAATGCTGGCCAAGGCCGCGCTGCGGTTAAGGGCGCTATTGGCGGCGGGGGCGGCGTGTGATTTCATGGGTAAAGCCGGGTGCTGGACCAGCCGCTGGGTGCGGCGGGATCAAGGATGAAATGGCGGCGTTCGTGCAGGCGGAACGGACGATCCTGCCAAAACTCCATGGCGGTGGGGACCAGACGGAACCCGGTCCAATGGGCGGGGCGCGGAATATCCCGCCCAAGATACTGTGCGGCGATTTTGGCGATCCGGGTGATAAACATCGCGCGCGATGGCAAGGGCGCCGATTGATCCGAGGCCAAGGCACCGATTTGCGAATCGCGGGCGCGGCTGTGGAAATAGGCATCGGCCAGATCGTCGCTCACCTGCTCAATCCTCCCTTCAATGCGAATCTGCCGGCGCAGCGATTTCCAGTGAAACAACATGGCCGCCTGCGGATTGGCAAGCAGTTCACCGCCTTTGCGACTGTGGGCATTGGTATAGAACAAAAATCCGTCTGGCCCGTGGCCTTTCATCAAAACCATGCGCACCGATGGGGCGGCGTTGGGGGTGGCCGTGGCCAAGGCTACGCCTTCGGGATCGTTCAATTCGTGCTTTTTGGCATCAGCAAACCAGCTATCGAACAAGGCAAAGGGGCTATCGCCAAGAATAGTCTCGTTTTCGTCAGACACAGGCCAGATTTCCCACTGCGGTTTCACCACCATTCTTAGCCCTTTATCCCCGTCAGCGCCACCATCCTTGGCTAAGAATGAATCTCATACGCGCTGCGCCTTGCTCAATGGGGCTGCGAACCCTAGCTAGGGGCCTATGGCAGATCCGTATTCCATTTTGGGCCTTGCGCGCACCGCGACAGAAAAAGACATCAAGTCGGCTTATCGCAAGCTGGCCAAAGAGCTTCACCCTGATCGCAACAAGGATAACCCCAAGGCGACTGAGCGTTTCAGCGTGGTCACCCAAGCCTATGACCTCTTGTCGGATAAGGACAAGCGTGCCCAATTTGATCGCGGCGAAATTGATGGCGATGGCAACCCGGCCAGCCCATTTGGCGGCGGTTTTGGTGGCGGCGGTGGGCGCGGTTTTCGGCCAGAGGGCTTTGGCGGCATGGGTGGCGGGGCCGAAGGCATCGACCTGTCCGATATGTTCGAAGGCCTGTTTGGCGGCGGCGGGCGCGGCGGTTTTGGCGGACGCAGGCCCCAGCTCAAGGGCGCCAATGTTACCTATCGCCTGAAAGTGTCGCTCACCGATGCCGTCACCCGCGCAGCCCAGCGGATCACGCTGTCAGATGGCAAGACCATTGATTTGAAACTGCCCGCCGGGGTGGAAGATGGCACCCAGATGCGCCTTTCCGGCAAGGGTGAGCCAGGGCCGGGCGGCAGCGGCGATGCGATTGTCACCATCGTGATCGAGCCACACGCATTCTTTCGCCGGGATGGTGATAACCTGAGGGTGGATGTGCCAATCACCCTTGATGAAGCGGTGAACGGGACAAAGATCAAAGTGCCGACGGCCGATGGCGCGGTGATGCTGACAGTCGCGGCCGGATCGTCTTCGGGCAAGACCCTGCGGCTTAAGGACAAGGGGTTTTCGCGCAAGGATGGCACGCGCGGTGATCAATTGGTGACCCTGGAGATTGATCTGCCCACAGACGATGCCGATCTGGTGCAGCGCCTGCAAGGCTGGCGCGATAGCCGTAATCCCCGTGCGCGCTTGGGTGTCTAAGCGTGGCCAAGCATCCTATCAATAAACCGCTGGCTGTCCCGCTGGGCATACCCGATCTTTCGCCAGAGGCGCGGCGTCAGCGGGCGGGCCATGATACGGGCGATTGGACGGCGGCTTTCGGCAAAGGATCGCGCGCGCACCGGGTCTTTACCCGGGTCTGGACAGGGGCGTGGAACGACGGCTTCATCCATGCTGGCAATCTTGCCTATATGACGATTGTCGCCTTGTTCCCCTTCTTCATTCTGGGGGCGGCCGCTTTTTCCGCAATTGGCGAACCACAGGATCGTGAGGCTTTGGTCCGCGCCCTGTTGTCCGCCGTGCCGCCGGTAGTTGGGCGGGTACTGGCCCCGGTGGCGCACGATGTGATTGAGGCCCGGCAAGGCTTGCTGCTGTGGGCGGGTGGGATTGTCGGTTTGTGGAGCGTGGGCAGCTTGATCGAGACAATCCGCGACATTCTGCGCCGCGCCTATGGCACGGCACCAACCCAAGCCTTTTGGCGCTATCGCTTGCTATCGACGGGTATCATCATTCTGGCCATGGTGGCCCTGTTGTTTTCGCTCACCGCACAGGTCGCCATGGGCGCGGCCGAGCAGGTGATTGTCGCTTGGTCACCGCGGGCCGCCGAATTGCTTGAACAAATTGCCTTGGGCCGGATCGTGCCCGGGGCCGTGCTTTATTGTTCGCTGCTGCTGCTGT
This sequence comes from Pseudomonadota bacterium, assembly GCA_041183725.1. Taxonomy (GTDB): domain Bacteria; phylum Pseudomonadota; class Alphaproteobacteria; order Sphingomonadales; family Sphingomonadaceae; genus Novosphingobium. Next base: position 12,958 of record JBEGLE010000071.1, read on the forward strand.
TTGTCTGGCTAACCCCATCGCCCTATAGCAGCCGGACATTTCCCAAATGGCCGGGGGCCCTGTTTGTTACCCTCTGGTGGGTGGGCGTTTCAATCGTGCTTCCTTGGGTCTTGCGCTCGCTTTTTCATTACGATTTAACCTATGGCAGTCTGGCCGGGGTGATGATCGCCCTTTTCTTTTTCTGGCTGGTGGGCTTAGGACTGGTAATCGGAGCCGAGCTGAATGCCGCATTGGCAGAAAGCCCGGAAGAGCGTGACGCACTGGGCCGAGCCCCAGCGGTCACAGATGAATACACTGCAATAGACGAGGCGATAGGCGAATGACGGGATTGATGCAGGGCAAGCGGGGCCTGATCATGGGGCTGGCAAATGACAAGTCGCTCGCTTGGGGTATCGCGCAAAAGTTGCACCAAGCCGGGGCCGAGCTGGCCTTTACCTATCCCAATGCCGCGATTGAAAAGCGCTGCCGCCCCTTGGCAGAGCAATTGGGTAGCGATTTCGTGTTCGAATGCGATGTTGGCGATATGGCCGCGCTGGACACCGCCTTTGCGACTTTGGCCGCGCGCTGGCCGACAATCGACTTTGTGGTTCACGCTATCGGCGCGTCTGACAAGAACGAACTGCGCGGGCGCTATTCCGATACCAGCCTTGAAAACTTCATGATGACCATGAACATCTCGGTCTACAGCATGACCGCCGTGGCCCAGCGCGCGGCACCGATGATGCCGCAGGGCGGATCGCTGCTGACCCTGACCTATTACGGCGCCGAAAAGGTTGTGCCGCATTACAACGTTATGGGCGTAGCCAAGTCGGCGCTGGAAACCAGCGTCAAATATCTTGCCGCTGATCTGGGGCGCGACAATATCCGGGTGAACGCCATTTCCGCCGGACCGATCCGCACCCTGGCCGCATCAGGTATTGGCGATTTCAACCTGATCCTGAAATGGAACGAGTTGAACGCCCCCTTGGGCCGCAATGTGACGATCGAAGATGTTGGCGGGGCGGGGCTTTATTTTCTGTCTGACCTGTCATCAGGCGTAACCGGTGAAATCCACCACGTGGATGGCGGTTATAACGTGATCGGCATGAAGCGCGAGGATGCGCCTGACATCGCCTTGGCTTGAGCGCTGCAGGCCTAGGGCAAGCCACCATGCGTGTTCTGGTTACCGGGGCGGCCGGGTTCATTGGCTTTAGCCTGGCCCGCCACCTGCTGGCACGCGGTGACCATGTTATTGGGCTGGATAATCTTAACCCCTATTACGATGTTCGGCTGAAAGAGGCGCGCTTGGCGCTGCTCCACGCCGAAGGGGGCAGCCGCTTCACCTTCCTGCGCCAAGACTTTGCCGACTATGCCGGATTGACAGCGGCGCTGGATGATTTGGCTTTTGATCGGATTGCCCATCTGGGGGCGCAAGCTGGGGTGCGCTATTCCGCTGAAAATCCGCAGGCCTATGTCCATTCCAATCTGGCGGGCCATCTAAACCTGCTGGAACTCGCCCGCCATCGCCGGGTTACGGCCATGGTCTATGCCAGCTCCAGCTCGGTCTATGGCAGCAACAGCAAGCTGCCCTTTGCTGTAGAGGACCGGGTCGATCAGCCGATCTCGCTCTATGCCGCAACCAAAAAAGCCGATGAGTTGATGAGCGAAACCTACGCCCACCTCTATCGCTTGCCGCTGACCGGCCTGCGGCTGTTCACCGTCTATGGCCCGTGGGGTCGCCCCGACATGGCGCTGTGGCGCTTTACCCAAAAGATTCTGGCCGGTGATCCGCTGCCGGTGTTCAATCACGGTGATATGCATCGTGATTTCACCTATATTGATGATTGCGTCGCTGGGATTATCGCCAGCCTCGATAACCCGACCGCCGATGATGGCCAAGCCAAGCCCGGTGGCAGCACGGCACCGCACCGGATTTACAATCTGGGCAACAGCCATTCCGAATCGCTGATGCAGGTAATTGGCCTGTTGGAGCAGAACTTAGGCCGCAAGGCGGTGCTGGATTTTCAGCCGATGCAACCCGGCGAAGTGCGCCAAAGCTTTGCCGATATTGCCGCCAGCACCCGCGATCTGGACTATCGTCCCAGCACGGCGATTGCCGACGGCATTCCGCAATTTGTCGCTTGGTACAAAGCCTACCACGGGCTGTAAGCTCCGCGGCATTGCAAGCCTAAGCCATCTCCTGCGCCATGAGGCGAACGATCCGCTGCGCTGCCTGGCCATCGCCATAGGGCAGCCGCTCTTGCGCCATATGGGCATAGGCCGCCGGATCATCTAGCAGCGCGCCGGCTTCTGCGACAATTCGCGCCGGATCGGTGCCCACCAGCTTGGCCCCGCCTGCGATCAGCGCCTCTGGCCGCTCGGTCTTCTCGCGCATTACCAGCACTGGCGTGCCAAGGGCGGGGGCCTCTTCCTGCACCCCGCCGCTGTCGCTAAGCATAAGCGTGCTAAGACCGATCAGCCGCACAAAGTGCGGATAGTCAAGCGGGGGTATCAGCGCGACATTGCCGTGTCCCTGCAACGCCTGTGCCATAACGGCGCGGATCGCGGGCTGGGGGTGAACGGGGAAAATCAAGGCGACATCATCCCGCATGGCAATTGTGCGCAAGGCCTTGGCAATGCAGGCCAGCCTATCGCCGTGCACGGTCTCGCGCCGGTGGCAGGTCACGCCAATAATCCGCTTGCCAGCGAACCGCTGGGTAACGGTATCAAGGCCAGACGCCAGTTGCGGCTCTGCGGCCAAGCGCGCACGCACCCAGTACAGGGCATCGATCACCGTGTTGCCGGTGATATGGATGCGTGCAGGATCGATGCCTTCGGCTTGCAAGGCCGATGCAGCCCGGGCAGTGGGGGCAAAATGCAGGCTGGCCAAGGCAGCAATCGCCCGGCGGTGGCCCTCTTCGGGCCAGGGGTGATCCGTGTTGCCAGAGCGCAGACCCGCCTCAACATGATCGACCGGAACCCGTTGATAAAAGGCGGCAAGGGCCCCGCAAAAAGCCGTGGCCGTATCCCCTTGGACAATCACCCGGCGGGGCTTCTCGGCCGCAATCACCGCGCCAAGCCCGCTTACCAAGGCGGCGGTTAAGGCCTCTAACCCTTGGCCCGGCCGCATGACCTGCAGATCATGATCGGGCACGATGTTCGCCATTGCCAGTATCGGATCAAGCAGATCACGGTGCTGCCCCGTCACGCAGAGCCTAACCGTGAAGCGCGGATCGGACCGTAGGGCCGCAATCAGCGGCAATAGCTTGATTGCCTCTGGCCGGGTGCCCAGGGCGATTAGCACTTTCGCAGGGGATGGCCGCCGCATGTCCCTGCCTAACCCGGCAAGGGATCAGCGCAAACCGCAGCTAGGTCCGATATGGCAGGCTTTTACTTGCCTACTGGGGTGGCTTGTGCTGCTTTTTCTGCGGCCTCAGCTTCGGCGCGTTGGCGGGCATCATAGTCCTTTTCGGCCTGTTCCACCCGCGCTTGGGTGGCGGCAGCATCGGCATCAACCGTGGACAGGCGCTTGGCGCGTTCCTGCTGAATAATCTTGCCGAATTGCAGATCTTCACCGCCATGCTTTTCGGCATAGGCGCGGTCAATCAATTGTTGCGAGCAGCCGGTCCAACCACCGGGGCCGGTGGGGGTGCAGCTCAGGGTTCCGGTCTTGCCGACCCGCTCATAGGCCATCACCCGGCTATTCCACGATTCCGCCGTTGTGCTGGGCGTATCGCGCAGGCCTTGCGGAATGCGATAGCGTTCAGCCTCTGGCTTGCGGGCGCAAATGGTAATTTCGTCGCCCACGGGCTTGGGGCATTCATCCTTGCCATAAACGATCACCGCGCTGATCGTATTGCTGCTATCTTCGGCTTTCGCGCTCTGGGCCGAAAGCGGGGCGGCACCGGCCAGAAGGGCGGCGGCAAGCGTGAAAGCGGGGACGAAGGCAGGGATCAGGCGCATCGGGTAACTCCTAGGCAGGCGGTGCCGGTAATAGTCTATAAGCGCCGCGCGCTTGAATGCCAGATGAAGCGCGCCGCGCCGCACGGCATTGCGCCCAATCAAATCCGCCACGCTTTAAATGCGCTGGGAAAGCCCAATCGCCAAACGGCAGCCCAAACGGATCGCGCCGGAGAGCAGCGGATAGGCGGGTGCCCGCTCTGCCCCAGCGGCCAGCGCGGTTTCGCGATGTTCGCGTTCATGATCGCGGAATTCTTCGACCAGCGCGGCCAGTTCGGGGTCGCTGCCATCGGCCAGTTCATCAAGCTGTTCGGTATAGTGCTGGTCAATCACCTCTTCGACCGCTGCGGTGCAGGCCATAGCCGCTTCTGGCCCCAGCAAGGCTGTGGCAGCGCCCAAGGCAAAGCCCGCCACCGACCACAGCGGTTGCAGCGCCGTGGGACGCACCCCGCGTGCGGCGATCAGGGCATCAAATTTGCGGCGGTGATCGGCTTCTTGTTCAGCCATGGCGACAATTTCCCGCGAATGCGGGGCGCGATCGCCCATCACGGCCAGTTGTCCGGCATAGATCCGGGTTGCGCCATATTCCCCGGCCTGATCGACGCGCAGCATACGGGCGGTGCGGGCTGTGTTCATTTGGCTTTCCGCAGCAAGGCCAGAACGCCCAGCGCCCCGGTGGTGGAGAAAACAAAGTTGAAGCCTGCCAGCGACACACCAAACAGGGTCCACTGCGGTTGATCGCAGCGGATCAGCGGTGCGGCCATAATCGCGGCCAGGGGATCGGCGCCGGCTTGCACGAGGGTGGCACAGCGGGTGAAGCCTTCCCACCACTTATATTCAACCCCGGCGTGGAACGCCCCGATCAGTCCCGATGTCAGGATGGCCAGGGCGGCCAGAGCCACGGGCCAGCGTTGGCGCTTTAAGGCGAAGGCAAGCACAGCAAAAGGGAGGGCGGCAAACAGGGCATAGCGCTGCCACCAGCACATTTCGCAGGGGAACAGGCCAAAACCATATTGCGAGACATAGGCCCCGCCCAGCAAGGCCGCAGGCGTGAGCAGCGTGAACATGCGCGCAGGTTGTAGGGCGGCGCTTTGTGGCTTGGTGATCATTTCGCGCGGGCCATCAGGGTGCGCCCCGTGCGGCGGATCGTGGCGATGGCGTACCACAGTTGGAAGTCGGTAATCCCTTGGCTTTTCAATTGCTCTGGCGTTTGTTTGAAGCGTGGATCTTGCTGCTTGTCGATTTCAAGCTGCTTTTCATCCAGATTGACCTCGTTGATCAGGTGGCCGCGCAGATCACTTTCGCGCAGGGCCAGCTTGGCGCGCTTGGCCGCATCGGGATCAGATAGCTGTGGCACGCGGATATCCGGTTCAATGCCGCCTTCCTGTACCGAACGACCCGAGGGGGTGAAATAGCGCGCCGTGGTGATCTTGACCGCATGGGTGCGATCAAGCCGGATCATCGACTGGACACTGCCTTTGCCAAAGCTGCGCTCACCGATGATCAAGGCGCGGTGCTGGTCTTGCAAGGCACCGGCGACGATTTCGGATGCCGATGCCGATCCGGAATCGATCAGCACCACCACCGGCAATCCCTTGGCCGCATCACCGCGGAACACAGTTTCAGCCCGGAAATACTGGTTTTCCGAAACAATCCGGCCGCGCTGCGAAACAATATCGCCTTGGGTCAGGAACAGGTCAGACAGGGCCACAGCTTCATCCAGCGCGCCGCCGGGGTTCTGCCGCAGATCCAAGACCAGACCCGACAGGACGCCCTTATTTTCGCGCTTCATGTCGGCAATGGCTTGGTTGACATATTTACCAACATCACGGCTAAACTCGTTCACCGTGATAACGCCCACGCCGTCGGTAAGCTTATGGGTAACCGGCTCTAGCGTAATCACGCCGCGGGTTACGGTGATGTCCAAGGGTTCATCGTGACCGGGGCGGAAAATCGTCAGGCGAATAGACGTGCCCGCCACGCCGCGCATTTGCGCCACGGCATCATCCAGCGGGATATCGTAAATCAGCTTGCCATCCAGGTGGGTGATATAGTCGCCCGCTTTTACCCCAGCTGCCGCCGCCGGGCTGCCGCGCATGGGGGACACCACCTTCACCGTGTTTTGGTCTTCCACCACCGACAAACCAAGCCCCGAGTAAGAGCCATCGATCAGGGTATCGAGCCGTTCCAGGCTTTTGCCTTCGAGATATTCGGAATGCGGGTCCAAACTGGCCAACATCCCGTCGATGGCGCCCTTGATCAATTTGTCATCATCGGTCTGATCGACATAATTGGCCTTAACCAATTGATAGATCGTATAAAGCTTGCCAAATTCCGGCCCCGCCCGGCCATCCACCGCCGCCAGTCCGGCCGTGGCCGCAGGCAGCAGCGATACCGCCCCGATCAACAGGGTGGCGCGGATGATTGTGGCAAACTTCCCAGCCATTGGTGGCCTTTCGCGTGGTTTTCAGGCGGTGTTCTATAGTGTGCCGCAGCTTAATGCCAGATGGCTGGCACCATCAGGCGCATTTTAGCCTTTCCAGCCGCCCAGATGCTGTTTGCTGTGGCGAAGCGGCACCAACCCGCTACCCAGAGCGGTGATAGGGGTGGCCGGCGATAATACTGGTGGCGCGCCACAATTGTTCGGCGAGCAATGCGCGGGTCAGCATGTGCGGCCAGGTCATAGCGCCAAAGGCAATCAGCAGATCGGCCTCATCCCTTGCCGCATCGCCATGGCCATCGGCGGCGCCGATGAGAAAGCGTGCTTCGCGCACACCGTCATCACGCCAGCGCGAAAGCTGCGCGGCGAAAGCTTCTGACGACATGTGCTTGCCGCGCTCATCGAGCAACACCGTGCGCGTTTGCGCCGCCGCTGGCGGCACAGTGCCGCCGCTGTCGGGCAGTTCGGTAACCTGAAACGGCCAAGCAATCCGCCGGGCATAGCGATCAACCAAGTCCGCTTCGGGAGAGCGGCCAATCTTGCCTCTGGCGATGATGTGCAGCTTCACGGCGCGGTAAACCTGCGATCAGGCAGGGTCCTTGTCGCCATCACCAAAGCCCCACATCCGTTCCAGATTGTAGAAGCTGCGCACTTCGGGGCGGAACAGATGGACGACAATATCGCCGGCATCGATCAGCACCCAATCCGCGGCTGGCAAGCCTTCAATCCGGGCGCGGCCGAATCCGCCGTGCTTAACCCGCTCGGCCAGCTTTTGCGCCATAGCAGCGACCTGCCGAGTCGAGCGACCACAGGCGATAACCATGTGATCGGCGATCGCCGTCTTGCCTTCCAGCGGGATGGAAACAATGTCTTGCGCCTGATCGTCGTCAAGCGACTTGAGGACAAGTTCGTGAAGCGAGCCCGGTTCCGATGACGGAAGCGGCACGGCAGTGCCGGACTTTTCTGGCTCTGGTAACACCTGGTTCATTTAAGAAAAAACGGCTCCTTTGGCCGGTTTGGAAAGGGAATGGCTCAAAATTTTGCGATGCGTGACATGATCGCGCAACGCGTAAACGTCAGCCCGGCTTGCCCATGCCGGGTCGGCGCGACGAATGGCAGTGGCCGATCGCTGATCGGGGTCGAAGCGCAGGATTACCAACCCGGGCACGCTCCATCCATCCGGCTTACGCAAACTGGCTGCAGATCGCCGGTACCGACCGAGCCAGACCATCGCGGGGCTCGCGAAGGCAGAGGCATCATAGCCGGGTCGAGCGATAACAGCAATCGGCACCATGCAGGCGATCCGCCGCCAGTCTTTCCAGCGATGAAATTGCGCCAGATTGTCTGCCCCCATCAGCCAGACAAAGCGCCGTTTCGGCCAGCGCCGCAGAATACGGGCCAGCGTATCAATGGTAAAGCGCGTGCCAAATTCCCGCTCCATCGCGCTTACCCGGATTGGGGCGCGGCGGGCTTGCCGTGTGGCAGAGGCAAAGCGATTGGCCAGCGGGGCCATATCTTGCCCGTCTTTCAAGGGGTTGCCGGGTGAAACCAGCCACCAGGCCTCATCCAATCCCAGCGCTGACAGGGCAAACAGAGTGATGCGCCGGTGCGCCCCGTGCGCCGGATTAAAGCTGCCACCAAGAAGTGCGGTTCCGCTCACCCGCTGAAGATCAGGGTCGGACTTGGCCGGTGCCCCGGACCTGCCATTTGTAGGTTGTGAGCCCTTCCAGCGCCACGGGTCCGCGCGCGTGCAGCCGCCCTGTGGCGATGCCGATTTCGGCGCCCAAGCCAAATTCGCCGCCATCGGCGAACTGAGTCGAGGCATTGACCATGACAATCGCCGAATCGACCTCGGCCAAGAACCGTTCGGCCACAGCGGCATCATCGGTGATGATCGCATCGGTGTGATGCGAAGAATGGCGGGCGATATGGTCAATCGCGGCATCTGGGCCATCAACCACCGCAACCGAGAGGATGGCATCGAGATATTCGGTATCCCAGTCTTCGGCGCTGGCCGGTGTAATCCGCGCATCCAGCGAACAGGCCCGCGCATCGCCGCGCAGCGCGCATCCGCCATCCAACAGGCAGCCAATCACGGCTTGGGCGGCCGGGAACTGGGCATCGAGCAGCAAGGTTTCCATCGATCCGCAAATGCCGGTGCGGCGCAGCTTGGCATTATGCGCAATGGCTTGCGCCATGCCCGCATCAGCTGCGGCGTGGACATAGGTGTGGCAAATGCCATCCAGGTGGGCGAGTACCGGCACACGGGCATCGGCTTGAACCCGCGCAACCAGACTTTTGCCGCCGCGCGGCACGATCATGTCGATGAGCCCAGCGGCGGTCAGCATGGCCCCCACGGCGGCGCGATCCTGAGTGGGCATGAGTTGCACCGCCTCGGCGGGAACCCCGGCCGCGGCCAAACCGCGGGCCATGGCGGCATGGATCGCACGATTGGAATGGACCGCTTCGCTACCCCCACGCAGCAGCACTGCATTGCCAGAACGCAGACACAGCGCGGCGGCATCGGCAGTAACGTTAGGGCGGCTTTCGTAGATGATGCCGATCAGACCAATAGGCACCCGAATCCGGCTGAGCACCAGACCATTGGGCCGCTGGCTGCGATCAATCACTTCGCCAACGGGATCGGGCAGGCTGGCCACCTGATCAATCGCATCGGCAATGGCGGCCAGCCGGGCGGGATCAAGCCGCAGGCGATCGAGCATAGCCCCCGTCAGGCCATTGGCCTCACCGGCCGCAATATCTTGGGCATTGGCGGCCAGCACCAAGGCGGCATCATCGCGTAGCGCTTGGGCAGCGGCGCGCAAGGCCATGGCCTTTTCGGCATCGCTCAGGCGCGACAGGGCGCGCTGGGCCAGGCGGCCCGCCGCCGCCAGCCGCGCAACCAGTGCTTCGGGGGTTTCCGCGGCTATCGGGTTTTGGGTCTCAGTCATGGCGGCGGGCCTAACACTCTGGCGGCGGCTTGTCAGCCACAAGAGTTGGCCCGTGCGAATCGGTTTTTGGGCGATTCGGCATAGAATGGGCCGGGTTTGTCGCGGAAAGGTTCGGCTCATCGCGGGAGTCTTTCGATTCAGCGCGAGTCTGCCGGAGTCGATTCGCCTCGGCTCTGCCCGACTGGTATCTGCGCCCCATCGTTCCGCACACAATTGGGATTAGCTTGCAGAAATTCACCGGCAAGGCGCTTACCCAGCGCCTGCGAAGCTGGTTTCCCGACCGTGAATTTTTCATGCGGTCGCAGGGCCAGGTTCGTTTCATCACTGTTTCGTCGCGCACGCAGCTGATTGCGGCGGCGACGCTTTGTGTCTTGCTGCTTGGCTGGCTGGCCTCGATTGCGGTGATGGCTACTGGCTCTTTTCTCTCTGCCCGGGATCGCCAGTCCCTGCTAGCGCGTGAAGCCAAGGTCACCAGCGCCGAGAGTCGGGTGTCGGCCTACGGCAAAGACATCAAAGGCGTGGCCGATGATCTGAATCGGCGGCAGGATTTCTTGGAAAAGATGGTTGGTAGCCTGCCGGATGAGAGCAAGCCGGGCGAAACCGTGTCCAATTCCAAAGCGGAAGCCGCAAAAACCGTTCGTAAAGTCAGCCTTGCCAGCCCAGAGGCCGCACCGCTTGCGCAGCTTGAGGCGCGGCAATTGGCTTTTGTTGAAGGGCTGACGCGTTTCGCCGATCGCCGCGCCGCTATGGCAGAGGCCAAACTTCGTAAGCTGGGGCTGAACCCGGCCGCCATGCTTGCGGCGGCAGACGATAGCCGCGCCATGGGCGGCCCGTTCATCGCTTTGGCCACATCGGCTGATGGTTCGATTGATCCGCGTTTTCAGAGGCTGGGGGCAAGCTTGGCCCGCATGGAAAGCTTGCAGCGTGGCCTGACCGGCTTGCCCAATGTTCTGCCCGCCAGTTTTGATTATATTTCCTCTGGCTTTGGCTATCGCACCGATCCCTTTACCCGGTCTGGGTCGTTCCATCCGGGGCTGGATTTCAAGGGGCCGATTGGCGCGCCGATCTATGCGGCTGCGCAGGGCCGTGTCAGTTTTGTTGGCCGCCGATCAGGCTATGGCAACTGCGTTGAAGTGGATCACGGCAACGGCCTGATCACCCGCTATGCCCATATGTCAGGCTTTCGCACCCATGCCGGCAAGGCCGTGGCGGCGGGCGAAGTGATTGGCGCGATCGGTAGTACTGGCCGTTCGACTGGTCCTCATCTACACTTCGAAGTACGAATCAACGACCAGCCGGTGAATCCCCGGCCGTTTTTGGAGACTGCCCCCCATGTTCCCGAAGAAGTCCGATATCACCATGCGCGCATTCTCCGCTAGTTCCGTGAGCAGCCCGTCCTTTTCCGTGCTTGGCGCTGATGTCGCGATCAAGGGCAACATTGCGGCGCAGGCTGAACTGCATATCGATGGCCGGATTGATGGCGATATCGCCTGCGCCAGCCTGGTGCAGGGCGAGGGTAGCGAGATTGTTGGGGCGATCACCACCGAGAGCGCGCGGCTGGCCGGGCGGATCAAGGGATCGATCACAGCGGGCGAACTGGTCATCCTGAAATCGGCGCACATCGAAGGCGATGTGTTTTACGATGCCCTGACGATTGAACAGGGCGCCCATGTCCAAGGCAATTTCGCCCACCGCGAACCGGAACCCAAGCTGGCTTTGGCTGGCGGCATCGATTCAATCTAAGCCCCAAACGCCAATAAGGCGGGCCAATCAGGCGGAGGGGGCAACCTCTTCGCGCAGGGCCTTGCGATCCAGCTTGCCAATCATCGTTTTGGGCAGGCTGTCGCGCACCACCACGCTATCAACCCGCTCATGCTTGCCGACACGCGCATTGAGCCATTGGGCCAGATCGGCACCCATTGCCGACTGACCAGAATTGAGCGTGACAAAGGCGCGCGGTACTTCGCCCATCAGGGTATCGGGCAAGCCGATCACCAGAACCTCTTTCACCGCCGGGTTTTGCAACAGCACCTGTTCGACTTGGCTGGGAAACACCTTGAACCCGCCAACCGAGATCATGTCTTTCAAGCGATCAACCACCCGCAGATAGCCGTCTGCTTCAAACACCCCGACATCGCCGGTACGCAGCCACGGCAACCCATCGCGCAGGGCAAAGGCCACGGCGGCGGCATCGGGTCTTTGCCAATAGCCGCGCATGATTTGCGGGCCAATCACCGCAATTTCGCCCGGCTGATCCGGTGCGGCATCGCGGCTGGGGTCTTCACGATCGAGCAGTCGCACGCGGGTTCCGGGCAGGGGTTGGCCGATCGTACCGATCCGGTCCTCACCCTCATAGGCATTCGCGGTAACCACGCCTGCGCTTTCGGTCAGGCCATAGCCTTCAACCAAGCGCACGCCGGTAGATGCTTCCCAGCGCTGTTTAAGCGGCATTGGTAAAGGTGCGCCGCCTGCGATGCAGACCCGCAGACAGGAAAAATCCGCCGGGTTGAAGTGTGGATCATCCAGCAGGGCTTGAAACATAGTCGGCACGCCAGGCAGCGACGTGGGCTGGGTGCGGCGGATCGTGGCAAAGACTTGGGCCGGTTCAAAACGCGGTAGCATGGCGATGCAGCCGCCATTGGCGATCGTGCGGTTGAGCACCCCGGTGTTGGCGAACACGTGGAACAGCGGCAGCGCGCCAATAATCACATCGCGCTCCCCGGAATGGGGGTCGATCGCGGCAATCTGGCGGGCATTGGCGGTTAGGTTCTGATGGGTCAGCATGGCCCCTTTGGGGGTACCGGTGGTGCCACCGGTATATTGCAGCAAGGCCAGATCATCCAGCGGATCGATCGCCACGGGGCAGGCTTGGCCGGGGCGAATAAATTGGTCCCACGGCGTGATCGCGGCAGCTTTGGGTATAGATGTCAGATCGCGGTGGTTAATCAGGCGAAAGGCCAACCCTTTCCAGAGCGGCAACTGCGCGGCGAAATCAACCACCACCAGCTGCTCCAACCGGGATTGTGCCAGCACCTCTATCGCGGTGGGCAGCATGCGGCTGAGATTGGCCGTCACTAGCAAGCGCGCGCCCGAATCGGCCACCTGGGTTTCCAGTTCGCGGGTATTATAAAGCGGCGAGAAATTGACCACGATGGCCCCGGCCATCAGGGCACCAAAATAGGCCGGCACATAGGCGGGCACATTGGGCATAAAAAGCCCGATCCGATCCCCCTTGGCAACCCCTGCTTCCTGCAAGCCGCCAGCAAAAGCTTGGGCTTGGGCCTGCAAGGTTGCATAGGTGTAAGTGCGGCCAAAAAAATCAATCAGCGGGGCGGCAGGGGCGCACGCCACCGCTTCTGCCAGCAAGTCGGGCAATGAAAGCGGCGGGATGGGATAGTCCCACGCACAGGGGTGAATATAATGCTGGCACCAAGGCTCAGCGCTGTTGCTTGCCGTCATGGCAGCAGGTGTGCCGCCGTCACAGGCAAAGGGCAAGCCCGTATCACAACGGGCCTGCGTGCTAAGCTTTTAAAGATATAGTGCCTTTGCGCCCATAGGCACAAAGCGCGGGCTTATTCGCCGGCGGCTTCGGCAGCGCGCTTGGCTTCGAGCC
>JBEGLE010000072.1:0-3656 GCA_041183725.1 Pseudomonadota bacterium
GTTGATACCAGTGCGACCAAGCCGGGCTTCCTTTGCCAGATATGCCTTGGGTGATGGCCACCCATGGTTCGGCTGTCGAGGGAAACAGGGGCAATTGCAGTCATTCCGGTTGCAATTGTCTGGTGCTGCCCTGCGCCACGGGGCAATGCGGCGCCAAGAAATTGGCATGATCACAGGCATTATGGCTTGCTTTGCCTTGACTCAGGACAGGGGCTTGGCTAACGGCGCGCCTTCAAAGTTACGGGCCCATTGCCGGGCTGATCCATTTTCGAATTCGAGGTTTCACGATGAAGCGCACTTTCCAACCTAGCCGGCTCGTTCGCGCTCGCCGCCACGGCTTCCGCGCCCGCACCGCCACTGTTGGTGGTCGCAAGGTGCTACGCGCCCGCCGCGCCCGTGGCCGCAAGAAGCTCTCGGCCTAATCCGATCCATGAAACTGCCCGTCCTTTCTAGGCGGGCGGATTTTCTTGCCGCCAACCGGGGCTTGCGAATCGCACGTCCCGGTTTTGTGCTGCTTGCGCGCCCCAATGGCGGCGAATCGATGCGGTTCGGCATCACAGTTACCAAGAAAATCGGCAATGCCGTGGTGCGCAATCGCATGAAGCGCCGCTTTCGCGTGCTGCTGCGTGAAGCGCTGCCAGCCTTAGGCTTGGCGGGCCATGATCATGTGCTGATCGGCCGCGAGGGCGGGGTGGAACGTGACTTTACCCTGTTGCAGCAAGAATTGGCCGCCGCGCTTGGCCGTGCGGCGGTGGGCAAGGGCGATCCCCCGCGCAAACGTCGTCCGGTAACCAAGTGATGATGACCCCGTGAAGCGGTTTCTGATCCTGATAGCCCGGGCTTGGCAAGTCGGGCCTTCGCGGATTTTGCCGCCCAGTTGCCGCTATGTGCCATCGTGTTCGCAATATGCGATTTTGGCGGTTGAAAAGTATGGCGTAATTAGGGGTGGCTGGCTGGCCGCGAAGCGGCTATTGCGCTGCCATCCTTGGGGAGGACACGGCCACGATCCGGTGCCTTAAACAGTACTTAATTGCGGCTCTCCTGCTGACGGACCAAAATTCTCTAGGACGTATTTGTGGACAATCAGCGTAATCTGATCCTTGCGGTCGTGCTTTCCGCCCTCCTGTTTTTCGGATGGGATGCGGGGATGAAGTATCTTTACCCCCATCAGGCCAAACCCGTGGCGGCAAGCAGCGCGCCTGCGCCAGCCCCCACGGCCTCAGCCAGCCCAACCCGCGATGGCGGCCTTACCACGGCGGCTGACCGCGCGGTTGAGGCTCGCGATTTGGCCACGGCGCTTAATTCTGCGGGCCGTGTGCCTGTTGTGGCTCCGGGCCTTTCCGGCTCGATCAACCTCACGGGCGCGCTGATCGATGATCTGACCACCAATCGTCATCAGGCAACGCTGGATCCGAAGGACGGTCCGGCGCGTATCTTCTCGCCCACCGGAACCCCGGCACAGCATTATGCCCAGATCGGCTGGACCGGACAGGGCATCGAACTGCCCAATCCCGGCAGCCTGTGGATCGCCCCCGCTGGCGCAAAGCTGACCCCGCAAACGCCAGTGACGCTAACCTGGGCCAATGCCACGGGTCAGGTCTTTGCCATCACCTATTCGATCGATCAGAATTACCTGATTACCGCGGCCACCGCTGTGACCAACCACGGCGCAGCCCCGGTTCTGGTTCAGCCCTTTTCGTTGCTGAACCGCACGGATCGCACGGCAAGTCTTGATACTTGGAATCTGCACTCCGGACCGTTTGGGGCCTTTGATGGGTCGGTCTCGTTCAAGCCCAACTATAAAGACGTGCGTGAAGCGAGCGTGGTTACGAATGAAGGCAAGCCCAATTGGCTTGGCTTTACCGACATCTATTGGATGAGCGCCCTTATCCCTGATGGCGATGCGGTCTCTTCCGATTTCCGGTCCTTGGGCAATGGCCTGTTCCGGGCAGACGTGCTGTTCAAGCCGGTTGCGGTGGCGCCCGGCCAGATCGCCGTTCACACCACCCGTATCTTTGCCGGGGCTAAAGAAGGCGCGGTGCTCGATGCCTATGAAAAGTCAGGCATCGCCAATTTTGGCCATGCGATCGATTGGGGCTGGTTCTTCTGGTTCGAAAAGCCAATCTTCTGGCTGCTGACCAGCCTGTTCAAGGCCGTGGGCAATTTTGGCTTTGCCATTATCCTGCTGACCTTGATCGTGCGCGGTATCATGTTCCCTGTGGCGCAGCGCCAGTTCGCCTCGATGGCGGCGATGCGCTCGATCCAGCCCAAGATGAAGGCGCTGCAAGAACGCTATAAGGACGATAAGCAAAAGCAGCAGGAAGAAACCCTGAAGCTGTATAAGGAAGAAGGGGTTAACCCGCTGGCGGGCTGCTTGCCTATCTTCTTGCAGATCCCGGTGTTCTTTGCCCTGTATAAGGTGCTGACCTTGTCGGTCGAAATGCGCCATCAGCCTTTTGTTGCTTGGATCCGCGATCTTTCCGCGCCTGATCCGCTGCATATCCTGAACCTGTTTGGGCTGATTGACTTCACCCCGCCCAGCTTCCTTGGCATCGGTATTCTGGCGCTGCTGTTGGGTGTGACCATGTGGGGTCAGTTCAAGCTGAACCCGGCGGCCCCCGATCCGGTGCAGCAACAGATGTTTGCGATTATGCCGTGGATGATGATGTTTATCATGGCGCCATTTGCCGCTGGCCTGCTGATCTACTGGATCACATCAAACCTGCTGACCATCGCGCAACAGAAGTATCTCTATTCGCGTCATCCGCAATTGAAGGCCAATGTTGAAAAAGAACGCGCAGACGTGGCGGCGGCCAGCCACCGGACTAAGGGCAAGTGAACGATCTTAGCCCACCGGATGATGGCAGGGACTGGTCGGAAGAGGCACGGCGCCTGTTTTCAGGTCGGGTGGAATTTCAACTTTCCGCGCCGGCGCTGAAATTCCTGCCCGAACCCTTGGTGCCCGAAGTGGCCTTTTGCGGCCGGTCTAATGTTGGCAAATCGTCGCTGCTCAATGCGCTAACCGGGCGGCGGGCGATTGCCCGTATCTCGGTTACTCCGGGCCGCACGCAGGAACTGAACTTCTTTGAAGTGGGTGAACCAACCTTGCTGCGCTTGGTCGATATGCCCGGCTATGGCTTTGCCAAGGCCCCGCCGGCCGTGGTGGAAAAATGGCGGCAATTGGTCCGCGATTTTCTGCGCGGGCGGGTGGTGCTGAAACGCACATTGCTGCTGATCGATTCACGCCACGGGGTGAAAGCGGTCGATGCCGAAATGATGAAAATGCTTGATGAAGCCGCGGTTGGCTATCGCATCGTGCTGACCAAGGCTGACAAGATCAAAGCCAGCGAACTGGAAGCGGTGATCGCCCGCACCGAAGTGGAAGCGCGCAAACATTCCGCCGCCTATCCGGTGGTGCATGTCACCTCATCCGAGACGAAACTGGGCATAGAAGACCTGCGCGGTGCCTTGTTGCAGGATGCATTGGGCTGATTCATTAAATGCAATGCGCAATCAATCCGCTTTGCGATCTATTAATGCTTCCCTGTTTGCCTAAATAAGCAGACACAGATTCCCATAACGGAATAAGTGCGGGGATCTATGAAGAAAGCAATCTTGCTGTCTGCAGCAGCTACGGCGCTCTGTCTGCTATCGTC
>JBEGLE010000073.1:0-7937 GCA_041183725.1 Pseudomonadota bacterium
GCCACCGGATGATCCAAGCGCCAGCCGGGGGCGGCAAAGGTGGCAAGCGGGGCGTGCACCGCGCCCGTTACCATCATCGCCGCATCGCGCTGATACCAAGTGACATCCGCCATGCGCATGGCAGCGCCTTGCCCGCTGATCCGCCCAGCAAGCAGGATATTGGCCCCATCGTGCAGGTAAATATTGGTGCGCTCAGCCGTTCCTTTGGGGATTGGGCCCCATTCTGCGGCCTGCCACGCCTTAAGCGTTGCCGTGGCGCGGGTGACGACCCTTTCATTGAACACGAAGCTGGTTAGCGACACGGCCATAGAGGCCAGCATGAGCGGGGCAAGAACCTGATGCGCTGAAAGCCCTGCGGCGCGCATGGCCACGACTTCGCTGTTTTGGTTAAGCGGCCAAAAGGTCAGGAGCGTGGCGAGCAGCACCGAATAGGGTAGGAAGCGGGCGACCAATTGGGGAAAGCGCAGCGAAACATAGAACCACAACTGGGCTTCGCCATTGCCCTTCACCGCCAGAATATCGCCGCTCTCGCTCAGCAGATCAAGCATTTGCAACACCAGTACCAGCATAACCAGCACCGCCAGAACCCGGGTGATAAACAGCTTGGCGAGATAGATCGTCAGGGTGCGTGAGGGGAAAAGTTCAAACTTCATCGCTGATCCCCGCCAGCTTGAGTGCGGCCGGATGGCGTTTGAAGAAGCCTTTGATCAGCTTGCCGATATTTTCGGCAAAGCGCTCCAGTGCGCCGATGGGTTGGCCGCCCGGAACATAGGCGACCCGCCAATACATCCACAGGATCAATGCTGAAAATAGCCCGAATGGACCCCACAACACGACCAGCGGGCTGAGATCGCCGCGGGCGGCCGTGGCCTGCCCATATTCGTTAACCTTGTGATAGGCGACGACCATAACAATCGCCACAAACAGGCCCAGACCAGAGGTGGATCGTTTGGGCGGAATGGCCAGAGCCACGGCCAGCAAGGGCATGAGCAGCATCATCACCACTTCAACCATGCGATAAGAAAAGCTGGCGCGCACTTGGGCGCGGGCCAGTTCATCAACCTGATCATTCCAGCCAATGCGCAGCAATTCGGGCAGGATATATTCGCGCTCTTTGCCGCCGCGCTGGCGGAAGGCCTCAAGCGCGGGTAGTTCAATCGGCAGATCATGGCGGGCGAAACTGAGCACGCGTGGCGGCAAGCCGGGCTGCTCTTGCAGAATTTGTCCGTCATTCAGCCGCAGCACGATTGTATCCGGGCTATCTTTAAGGGCAAGGAAGCGGCCTTCGCGGGCGGAGATAGACAGCACTTGGCCCTTGCCATCAGACAGGCGGGCAAAGATGCCCACCAGATCGCGGCCATCATCGCGGCTTTGCTCGATCCGCAGCGCCATTTTATCGGCCACGGTGGTGAATTCGCCAACCTTGATCGATGCGCCCAGCGCACCAGAGCGCAGTTCAAATTGCAGCTGTTCGTAATAGTAACGCGCTAGCGGTTGCAGATAAGAGACATTGAGGAAGTTCACCAAGGCAAGGGCCATGGCGATCATATAGGGCACGCGCAGCAGCCGGGTGTAAGACAGGCCAACGGCGCGCATAATGTCCAGCTCGCTCGATGTCGCCAATTTGCGAAAGGCCAGCAGGATCCCCAGCAGCAACCCCAGCGGGATTGCCAGACTGGCATATTCGGGCAGCAGATTGGCCAGCATCTTGAACACGACCGAAACCGGGCCGCCTTCGGTTGCGACAAAGTCGAACAGCTTGAGCATCTTGTCGAGGATCAGCAGCGATGCCGCGATCAAAAACACCGCGCCCATAGGCATGAGCACGAGCCGCAAAATGTACCGATCAAGGGCGGTGAAGGCTTTCTGCAAGAGAACCGGGCCGTATCCTGTGGGCTTGAAAATGGACCAAGGTGACCCTTGGCAAAGCGCAGGTCTGCCTAGGTCAAGCCGATGGCGCTGGCAAGCGGCCAGCGCGCTGATGCTTTAACGGCTTAGGCTTTTTCCAGCGTGCATTGCAGGGGATGATGGTTGGCCTTGGCAAAATCCATCACCTGATTCACTTTGGTTTCGGCAATTTCATAGGGGAATGTGCCGCAAACCCCGACGCCCTTTTGGTGCACATGGAGCATGACCTGCGTGGCCTGTTCCATATCCATACCAAAAAACCGCTTCAGCACGATCACCACGAATTCCATCGGGGTGTAATCGTCGTTCAGCATCAGCACCTTGAACGGGCTGGGCTTTTTCGGCTTGGCGCGGGCCTTGGTGGCAAGGCCGATCTGCGCGCCTGAACCCATGCCATCCTCATCATCGTGGATCGCACGGACGGGGGGCAGGGGGGAATCAGCAAGGCGGTGTAGGACGATCATTGGTGACAGTTTACCCGATCTTCGGGCTGGCGGGCAAGATGCTGCGCAGGATCGGGCAAAATGGCGAACGGGCCGAACAGCGCAAATAGCTGTCGGCCCGCTCAATGTGCTCCCTGCGACAAGTGCCGCAGATGAAAGCAAAGGGTTAGGCGGCTGACTTTACAGCGGCCACGGCCACAGTAACGCGGCTCGAAATCGGGGCGAAGGCATCGTTAACCAACTTAAGTGCAGCTTCGGTGTTCTTCGATGACAGGGCAACGGCGCTATCAAAATTGCGACGCAGCAGTTCAGATTGCAGCTGGAAGAAATCGGTGGGCGATTTCATAGCGGCCAATTCCTTGGCGTCAGCGGTCAGGGTTTCATAGGCCTTCTTGCCTTCAGTCACATAGTCAGTGCCAAGGGTCTTGATGCCAGCGCTGAGAATCTTGCCTGATTCGACCAGAGCTTCGGCATTGCCCTTGGTGAATTCACCGGCACCGGCGGCAGCGGCCGCGCCCTTTTCATAAATGGTCTTGGCCTTGGCTTGAACGTCGGCGAAGGTTTCCTTGATCGTACCGGCGAAGGCAGTGGTCTTGGTTTTGGCAGTGGCCATGAGTGTATCCTTTGATTTTGTGGAGGCAGAGGCGGCCGGCTTCTTGGCGGGCTTGGCCTTTGTGGAAAGGGTTTTGAGGGCCGTGGGTTTCGCCACAGCGCGTTTTGCGGTGCCTTGCTTCTTGGGTGCGGCACGCCGGGCCTTGGTAGGCTGGACGGCTGGAGCCGAAAGAATCACAGCTTCGGCGGCTGAGGCATAGGCCTTTTCAGCCGCCGCCTGTGTTTCAATGGGTGTTTCATCAGTCATCAGACGAAATCCTGTCTTGCCAGCCAGAGCGCGTCGCACGCTTTTGCTGCACTGCACAAAATAGGTTGTGCAGGAGCGAAGTCAAGGATTTTTTGTGCAGTGCAGCAAAGTGCACCTAATTTCTGTAAAGCCTGCCTTAGCGACTTTTTACATAGCGACCCGGGGCATCTTCAATCACCGGATCACCCTTGCCGCCGGGAACCCGCTTACCCGATGCTTTGACCGTGCTAGGGTCTTGATCGCGCAGCCAGTCAGCCCAGTGGTTCCACCAACTGCCCTTATGTTCGGTTGCGCCAGCGATGAAAGAGGCCAGTGTCGCGCCGGGTTTGGGATTGATCCAGTATTGATACTTGCCAGAGCTGGGCGGATTGACCACCCCGGCAATGTGGCCAGAGCCAGCCAGTAGAAAGGTCCAAGGGCCGCGCAGATGGCCCGTAAGGCGCCAGACGCTTTCGGGTGGGGAAATATGATCTTCCCGCCCAGCCTGAATATAGCATGGCGTGGCGATCAAACTGAGGTCGATCGGTGTTCCATCGGCTTCCAGACGATTGGGTACGGCCAGAAGGTTATCACGATAGAGGTCTTGCAGATAGGAGCGATGCCATTTGGCAGGCAGGTTGGTGGTATCGCCATTCCAGTGAAGCAGATCAAAGGCGGGATAGTCTTCGCCCAGCAGGTAATTGTTGATCACATAGTTCCAGATCAGATCGGAACCGCGCAGCAAGTTGAATGTCGCGGCCATAAACCGGCCATCCAAATAGCCATCGCGGGCAATCGCTTCGATGGCGGTAAATTGATGCTGATCGATGAAGTTTTTCAGCTCACCCGCCAGTTCGAAATCGACCTGCGCGGTGAAAAAGGTGGCGCTTTTGACTTTATCCGCTTCGCCACGGCGGCTCAGCACGGCCAGCGTTGCGGCGAGTGTTGTTCCGGCCACGCAATAGCCGATGGTATGAATGGCGGGAACTTTTAACCGATCGCGCACCACATCAATCGCTTCGATTTGCGCGCGGATGTAATCGTCCCACACCACATCAACCATAGTGCTATCAGCGGATTTCCAAGACACCATGAACACGGTCACGCCTTGTTCAACCGCCCAGCGGACGAAGCTTTTAGCCGGGTTAAGATCAAGGATATAAAACCGGTTGATCCACGGCGGGAAGATCAGCAGCGGGGTGTTCAGCACCGTTTCGGTGGTCGGGCTATACTGAATTAACTGGAACAACGGGGTTTCATAAACCACCTTGCCGGGGGTCATGGCAATATTGCGGCCCAGTTCAAAGGCATTGGGATCGGTATGGGTCAATTGCCCCCGTTTTATGTCGGTGAGCAGATGCTCCATGCCCTGAACCAGATTGTTGCCCTTGGTTTCCAAGGTGCGCTCCAGCACAACGGGGTTGGTCAGCGGAAAGTTGGCCGGGCTTAGGGCTTCGGTCAGGGTGCGGGTGGCAAAGCGCAATTGCTCCTTGCGATCTGGGTTCAGACCCTCGGTATTTTCCGCCAATTGCGTCAATTGTTCGGCATAGAGCAGATAGGCTTGATGAAGCAGGGCGAAAACCGGCTGATCACGCCAGCGCGGATCAGCAAAGCGGCGATCCTTGCGCGGCAGGGATGGTTCTTCGCTTTCCGAGCCGCCTTGATATTGGCTGAGCAAAGCGTTCCATAACTGCATACTGTCGGTCAGTAGTTTTTGCTGCTGATCGGTATTGGCCAAGGGCATATTATCATACCACCCCTTGACCAGATTAAGCCAAGCAGCGGGATCGGCCAGTTCGCTTAAAGGGTTGGTGCTTGGGCTGTCAGAGGCTTGAAAATTGGACCACAAGGCTTGCAAGCGCTGGCCAACATTGGCCCATTGCGCGATTTCGGCGGGGTCTGGTGTGCCTTGGGTCGGTGCGGCCTTGCTGAGCATCTCGCCGAAATGGCCGAAGACAGCCTGCGTTGCCTCGGTCTGGAGCTTCAGCATTTCCCCGAAGAGGGAGATTGGCGTCGTCTCTGCCTTGCCATCTGATTCTGCCATGTCGCGCTCCTTGGCTATGCTAGCCATAGCGCCACAAGGCTTGGCTTGCCAATTGTTGTTATGCGAAAATAATGGCTTTCTGGCGCTTGCGGCAAAGGGACAATTGCCAAATCGCCCGCAATCCCTAGAAGCGGCTTGCGGCACTTCCGCCGCGCATCATGGATTTAAGAGGTCATGGAAGAAGAGTTCTACCGCATCAAGCGCCTGCCGCCCTATGTCATTGCCGAAGTAAATGACATGCGAGCCGCAGCACGCGCCGCGGGCAGGGACATCATTGACCTTGGTATGGGCAACCCCGATTTGCCACCCCCCGCCCATGTTATCGATAAGCTGTGCGAAGTTGCGCAAAAGCCGGATGCCCATGGCTATTCCGCCTCTTCGGGTATTCCGGGGGTGCGCAAGGCGCAGGCCAATTATTACGCCCGCCGCTTTGGGGTAGAGCTTGATCCCAATAGCGAAGTCGTGATGACCATGGGGTCGAAAGAAGGGTTGGCCAGCCTTGCCACCGCCATCACTGCGCCGGGTGATGTTGTGTTGGCTCCCAATCCATCTTACCCGATTCACACCTTTGGTTTCATCATTGCTGGGGCGACGATCCGCTCTGTGCCGACCACACCGGATGAGGCTTATTGGGATTCGCTCGATCGCGCGATGCGCTTTACCGTGCCGCGCCCCTCGATCCTGATCGTTAATTACCCATCAAACCCGACGGCAGAGACGGTTGATCTGGCCTTTTATGAGCGGCTGGTGGCTTGGGCGAAGGAAAACAAGGTCTGGATCCTGTCTGACCTTGCCTATTCTGAACTCTATTATGACGGCAACCCCACCCCTTCGATCCTGCAAGTGCCCGGGGCCAAGGACGTTGCGGTGGAGTTTACGTCCATGTCGAAAACCTTTTCGATGGCCGGTTGGCGTGTGGGCTTTGCCGTGGGCAACAAGCGGCTGATCGCGGCGTTGAAGCGGGTGAAGTCCTACCTTGATTATGGTGCCTTCACGCCCATCCAAGCGGCTGCCTGCGCCGCGTTGAATGGCCCGCAAGACATCGTTGATAAGAACCGTGAGCTGTATCAAAAGCGCCGCGATGTGATGGTTGAAGCCTTTGCTCGGGCCGGCTGGGATATCCCAAGCCCGCGGGCCTCGATGTTTGCTTGGGCTCCCTTGCCGCCAGCGCTGAAAGATATGGGCAGCTTGGAATTTTCCAAGCAATTGCTGACCCATGCCGAAGTCGCGGTTGCGCCGGGCGTTGGCTATGGTGAGGACGGCGAAGGCTTTGTCCGGATCGCCATGGTTGAAAACGAGCAGCGGCTGCGTCAAGCGGCGCGTAACATCAAGCGCTACCTGACCAGCATGGGGGTTAACACGACCGCTGCCTGATTTTGGCTAAGGTTTTATCGGGCGGATTAACGCCGCCCGATAAAAGACTCACCCCAGATTAGCGGAACATGGCGCAGAGTTTATTGCCGTCGGGATCGCGCAGATAGGCAAGATAGTAACGGACAGAGCCGTTTTCCCGCCAGCCCGGCGGATCTTCAACCGATGTGCCGCCATTGGCTACCCCGGCATCGTGCCACGCTTTGGCCTGCTCTGCACTGGCCATGGCAAAGCCGATGGTTGATCCATTGCCAACCGTTGCCGGTTCACCGTTGATGGGCGCGGTCACCATGAACATGCCCTTGTTGTGCAGATAGATCAGTCGTCCTTTGGGATCTGGGATCGCTTCCTTGCCACCCATGGTGATGAAAAGCGCATCATAGAACGTCTTGGAACGGGCAATGTCGTTCGATCCTACCGTATTGTGACTATACATGTATTGTATCCTCTCAGAAAACCACGACGCTGCGGATAGATTCGCCTGCATGCATCAGATCGAAAGCCTTATTGATATCTTCCAAAGGCAAGACATGGGTGATCATAGGGTCGATCTCAATTTTGCCATTCATGTACCAGTCAACGATCTTTGGCACATCAGTGCGCCCTTTGGCCCCGCCAAAGGCAGAGCCCTGCCACACCCGACCGGTTACCAGTTGGAACGGACGGGTGCTAATTTCTTTGCCCGCCTCGGCCACGCCGATCACGGTGGAAACGCCCCATCCGCGATGGCAGGCTTCAAGCGCTTGGCGCATCACTTCGGTGTTGCCAGTGCAATCAAAGGTATAGTCCGCGCCGCCATCAGTCATGGCAACCAGATCCGCCACGACTTCAGCCGTGCTCTTGCCCTTTGGGTTATAGAAATGGGTCATGCCAAAACGGCGGCCCCAATCGGCCTTGGTATCGTTTAAATCGACGCCAATAATCTTGTCCGCGCCAACCAGACGAGCGCCCTGGATCACATTAAGGCCGATACCGCCCAAACCAAAGACGATCACATTGGCGCCGGGGGTGACCTTGGCGCTGTTGATCACGGCGCCGACCCCAGTGGTTACGCCGCAGCCGATATAGCAGCTCTTATCAAATGGCGCGTCTTCACGGATTTTCGCCACGGCGATTTCGGGCAGAACGGTAAAGTTGGAAAAGGTGCTGCAGCCCATATAGTGGTAGATCGTCTGCCCCTTATAGCTGAAGCGCGATGTGCCATCGGGCATCAGGCCTTGGCCTTGGGTGCTGCGAATCGCAGTGCACAGGTTGGTCTTACCCGATAGGCACGATTTACACTGGCGGCATTCGGGGGTGTAAAGCGGGATCACATGATCGCCGGGCTTTACCG
>JBEGLE010000074.1:0-5237 GCA_041183725.1 Pseudomonadota bacterium
ATGGTCGTCTTGGCCGATCTGGATGCGCTTTATGTGAAAGACCGGATAGACGGCGGCGATGGGGGCGCCATCACCGCCGTCCGCGACCAAATCACTGCATCGGTCGCCGATGAAGATGCAGTGCTGGCCGATCTTAAGGGGCGGCTAGGGTCTTAAAGCCGCCCGTCGATTGCCATGCTATGCCGCGGGCCAAGGATCAGCCTTGACCGAAATCAATCGGATTAAAATCTAAGACGCTGGAAATTACTGCCAGCGGGCCAAATCATCGTGATCTTGCGGGCGCGGTTCGATCCAGCGCCATTGGCCGCCCACCTGTTCGCGCTTCCAGAACCATGCCTGGCTTTTCAGATGATCCATTGCGCAATCGGCCGCCGCAAAGGCATCGCGCCGGTGGCGGGCCGCAGCGGCAACCAGCACGATGGGGTCACCCGGCATCATTACCCCCGCGCGGTGAAGCAGCATCAGCCCGTCCAGCGTCCAGCGCTGTGTCACTGAAGCGGCAAGCTCTTGCATGGCGGGCAGGGTAAGCGGTTCATAATGGCTCAGTTCCAAAGCCTCCACCCCGTCACCCGCGCGCACTTGCCCGAGAAACGAAACCACGCCGCCCGCCGCTGGGTGGGTGGCCGTGAACCGGGCCAGTTCAGCGGCCGGATCAAAGGGTGTCAGGATCAGGCGCACATCTGCCACCCTATCAGCCCCCGCTAACTGGGGGGAGAAAGGCCAATTCATCCCCCGGCCCGGCCACCAGCCCTTCGCGCGGGGTGACCACCCCGTTCAGCGCCAGTTTAATCCGATCATCAGCCAGAGCGGCCGCCAGCGGCGCAGACATGGTCGCCAGAATAGCGGGCAAAGGCATAGGGCCAACCGCCGCCAGATCACGCACTGGCCGACCTGCCAGATCAGCCAGACGCCCCAGAAATACCAGCCGGATCATCCGCCCGTCATCGACATATGCCGCGCCAATGCCGGAGCGGCACCGGGGCGGTCGATAACAAAGTGATGCCGCTCTGGCTTGATTCGCATGGCCCGATCAAGCGCCGCTGACAGAGCCTCATCGGGATTGCCTGAGCGCAGGGCAGCGCGCAGATCGACTTGCTCGCCGCCACCAAGGCATGGGAACAGCTGGCCGGTGGCGGTCACCCGCACCCGATTGCAGCCCTCGCAGAAATTGTTGGTCAGCGGGGTAATTACCCCCAGCCGCCCCCCGGTTTGCGCCACATCGAAATAGCGCGCGGGCCCGCCGGTGCGGTGCGGACTGGGCACCAAGGTCCAGCGCGCTGCCAGATCAGCCTGAACCTGCGACAGCGGCAAATAGTGATCGAAGCGATCCTGCTCCACATCGCCCAAGGGCATAACTTCGATCAGGGTCAGGTCCATCGCTTGGCCATGTGCCCAGGCAATCAGATCGGCGATTTCGTCTTGGTTGATGCCCTTCAGCGCAACCGTGTTGATCTTAACCTGCAACCCCGCCGCACGCGCTGCGGCAATGCCTTGCAGAACATCGGGCAGCAGATCGCGCCGCGCCAGCTTGGCAAAAGCGGCGCGGTCCAAGGTATCCAACGAGACATTGATCCGCTTTACCCCAGCGGCGCGCAGCGCATCGGCGTGCTGCGCCAAATGGGTGGCATTGGTGGTGAGCGTCAGCTCTTCCAAGCCCTGCCCCAGTTCGCGCCCTAAGGCCTGAACCAAGTCTATCATATCGCGGCGCACCAAAGGCTCGCCGCCCGTCAGGCGGATTTTGCTAACTCCGCGGGCAATAAAGCCCAAAGCCATGCGGTGCAGTTCTTCCAAGCTCAAGACATCGGCCTTGGGCAGAAAGGTCATCCGCTCGGGCATGCAATAGGTGCAGCGCAGATCGCAGCGATCGGTAACCGACAGCCGCAAATAGCCGATCCGGCGGGCAAATTGATCAATTAAAGGCCGGGCAACACGCACCCCGTTACCCTATCAGCGAACCTGCGCCAGTGCCATCCAAAGCAAAATAATGCCCGGTAATAGCCGGGGCCGCTGCAAAATAGGTGGCAGCCGCGGCGATGGCCGCTTCGTTATCTGAAGCCACGGCATTGATCCGGGCGGGTGCTTTCTCGCGCGCCAGGGTGGCAATGGCGGCGGCGCGCCAATCTGTGTGGCTATGGGAGGCCGGATCAAACACCAGCGTCACCACCGCTTGGCCTGCGGATAAGAGAGCGATAATTTCCGGCAGCCATGCTGCATAGAACGCGGCGCTGGCCGCCAGCGGATCATCGGGAAGTGAACCAACCCTTAGGCCGGTCATCAGCGGCGCTCGCGGGTTAGGGTCATGCCAATGGCCTCGCCCGCCTCGCTGATCGCCAGCTTGACGATCTTTACCGTCACCGCCTCAACCCGCGCATCCTGCAGGAACAGCGTTTCGCAAATATGATCAGCCACGGCTTCGATCAGGGTGAAATGCACACCCTCTGGCAAGGCGCCGGTGGCAGCGAATTTCAAATCCATATAATTCTTGCTGGCCGCCAACGGCGTATCCGGCGCGAACTTAGGTTCGGGGGTTAGCCGCACCTGAATGGTAATGCGCAAAGGTTGTGCGCGGCCGGTTTCTTCCGAATAAATGCCGGTCAGGACATCAACCTCAAGATCGGCAACTTCAAGTATGAGCGAATCGGCCATAGCGTGTTCTTATTCCGGATTGGCCCAACGGGCGAAAATTGCGGTGGGGAGCAGTCTACCATCATGCCCGTCTTCGCGCACGGCCAGATCGCCATGCTCGATCGTACCGGGCAGATCGGCAAAGGCCTCTGCCAACAAGCCCGCCAGCGCCAGCGATGACATCCGCACGGCATAGACAGTAAGGAACAGATAGCGGCTGTTGCTGTCGAGCAGATTGCGGCAATCGGCAATCAGACCGGGCAGGCCATCTTCCAAGCGCCAGACCTCACCCTCTGGCCCGCGACCAAATTTGGGCGGGTCCAAGATGATACCATCATAGCGTCGCCCGCGCCGCACTTCGCGCGCGGTGAACTTGCCAGCATCATCAACGATCCAGCGCACCGAGCGATCGGCCATGCCCGACAGGACGGCATTCTCTTTTGCTTGGGCAACCGACTTTTTCGAGGCATCGACATGGGTCACCGGTCCGTGATCTGACAGGCTGAGTGTTCCAACCCCGGTGTAACCAAAAAGGTTCAGCGTTGCAGCATCGTTGCGGGGGCCAAGCATTTGCCCCATCCAATCCCACACAGGGGCCATATCGGGGAAAAAGCCAAGGTGTCGAAACGGGGTGCAACTGGCGGTAAAGCGCACGTCACCGCGCGCCAAAGGCCAGCCTTCGCGCGGCACCGGCTGATCAAAGTGCCAGCGCCCACCGCCATCCTCATCCGATCCGGGAACAAATTCCCCATCAGCCTGCCACTCCGCCAACCGCGGGGTCCACAGGGCCTGGGGTTCCGGGCGGATAAAGCGATAGGGGCCATAACGCTCAAGCTTGCGGCCATGGCCGGAATCGACCAGACCATAGTCTGACCAGCCATCGCCGCTAAGGATCAGCGGGGCAGTCGTCAGGCTGGCCATCAGCCCTTTGGCACCGCTTGCGCAGCGATGAAGTCGGCGATCACCGCATAGTCCCCATGCAAATCAGTGCAGCGTTCTTCACGCTCAAACAGATCGCCGATGCGGGCTGGCAGATGTGGCCGGTTCCCGGTGGCGCGTTCCACCGCATCAAGGAACTTGGCCGGATGGGCCGTTGCCAGAGTAACCACCGGCACATCATCAGCGATCCCAGCCGTGCGGGCTGCGTGCAGGCCGCAAGCAGTGTGCGGATCAATCAGTTCGCCGCAAGCCTCCCAAGCCCAACGGATCGCCTCAGCCATTTCACCGGCGTCGGTACGGGCGCTGGAAAACAGCGCAGCGGCACCTTCGCGCTGCACATTGCTAAGCTGCATCGCCTTGCTGGCTTCAAACCCGTGCATCTGCGCGGCCAAGGCGGCGCCATCGCGGCCATTGAGATCAAACAGCAGCCGTTCAAAATTCGAAGACACCTGAATGTCCATCGAAGGCGCGGCGGTGGGCGTTACCGTGCCTTGCGAATAGTCACCACTGGAAAGCGCGCGGTGAAGGATGTCATTCACATTGGTCGCTACGATCAGGCGTTCGATGGGCAGGCCCATTTGCGCCGCGACATAGCCGGCAAAGACATCACCGAAATTGCCGGTTGGCACCGAAAAGGCCACCTTGCGCTGCGGCGCGCCCAGTTGCAGCGCGGCGGCAAAGTAATAGACCACCTGCGCCATCAACCGCGCCCAGTTAATCGAATTGACCGCACCCAGATTGAACCGCCCGGTCATGTCCGGATCATTGAACATGCGCTTCACCATCGCTTGGGCATCATCAAAGCTGCCATCAATAGCGATGTTGTGAACATTGGGGGCCAGCACCGTGGTCATCTGCCGGCGCTGAACATCGCTGACCCGGCCACGCGGATGCAGCATGAAAATATCAACCCCGGTGCGGCCCGCCACAGCATCAATCGCCGCTGATCCGGTATCGCCCGAAGTCGCGCCCACAATCGTCAGGTTTTCGCCCGAGCGGCTGAGGAATTCTTCAAAAAAGAGGCCCAGCAATTGCAGCGCCACATCCTTGAACGCCAAGGTTGGGCCATGGAACAGTTCCAACAGCCAGTTTTGTTGATCCAGTTGCACCAGCGGGGTCACCGCAGCATGGGCGAATCGGCCATAGGCGGCACGGGTCAGTTCCAGCAGGCGCTCAGAGGTCAGGCTATCGCCGACAAAGGGCTGCATGATGCGTGCGGCCAAATCGGCATAGGGCAAACCTGCCATGACAGCGATCTCAGCCGCGGTGAAGCGCGGCCATTCGCGCGGCACATAGAGGCCACCATCAGACGCGAGGCCCGCAAGGGTCGCACCAGCAAAGTCGAGCGCCGGGGCGCTGCCACGAGTGGAGATATATTGCATAACGCGCGCGGCGTTAGCCGTGCTGCGCCGCAGCGGCAAGCCGCTTCCGCAAGGCCAGCCCATAGATAATCAGCGCTGTGGCGGCAAAAAGGAACCACTGCACCGCATAGGCCAAGTGATTATTGGGCAGATCAGCCGGATCAGGCCGGGCATTGGCGGCTAGCCCGGCCAGCGGCGGATCGGCAACAACCACCCCGCCAAAGGCACCCTTAGCCAAATAGGTTCCGTTTACGGCCCCCCCAGCCCAAGCCACTGGCGCTGACTGTGCCGACCAGCCCAAAACCACCTGTA
>JBEGLE010000075.1:0-7486 GCA_041183725.1 Pseudomonadota bacterium
AAGCTATTCTTGATGCGCCCAAGTCAGCGGGTGAAGCCTTGGTGGGCTGGAAGCCAAACTAACGAAAAGAGGCAAGAACTTCGCTTGCCCCATGCCCCCCCATTTGCTAGTGGCGCGCTCCTACCCCCCCGGGGCGGCTTATTCCGCCTCGTTGATTTAGCGGTCGTGGCGGAACTGGTAGACGCGCAACGTTGAGGTCGTTGTGGGCGAAAGCCCGTGGAAGTTCGAGTCTTCTCGACCGCACCAAATACATAAGACTAAATGCATAAGAGCAGCCAAACCTCTTAATGCTTATCGGCAGATTGAGCCCGCTTTGCCTCGCCATTGAGGCTTCTCCTCGATTGATGGCAAGTCGGGCTGCCAGAGGCGATCCACTGGCGGCCCCCTTTTTAAAAGCGATTAAGCATGGTCTCCTGCCACTTCTGATGGCCAATGAATGGTTTCAATACAGGAATACCCCTAGTTTAGATGAAGCAAGCACCAAGTCCTTGCTGGATGCTTGCTGAATTGGCCTTGATTTCCTGCGCCCTATCATCAAGACGCTTAATCAGCGCTGTGTTTGGCTGAGCCTGCGCCGCAAATAGGAGATAACAATGGCAACGTATTTGGTGTTCACCCGGACCGCAACCACCGATCAGGCGGAATTGGATACCTATTCCAGCACTGTTGCCGCAACTTTTAAGGGGCATCCGGGCACCCCTTTGGTAGCCTATGGTGCGCATCAGGTCCTCGAAGGGGCTGAGCATGAAGGCATGGTTATTCTGTCCTTTCCCAGCAAGGAAGCCGCCTTGGGCTGGTATGACAGCCCGGGGTACACCGAAGTGCGCGAACACCGTTTTAAGGGTGCGGCCTATCAGGTTACCCTTGTCGAAGGCCTGTAATCTGGCCTAGCGCCGCTATGCACTTCTCGCTCCCGATTCCAGAGAATACTGGTCACAGCGCATAATTGCATGATGATCTGATCCCAGGAGAAAACCGCTTGCAACAAGATAGCATACCGACGCCGCGATCAGGCCATAAAGCCGTTCGCGTTGCGGCTGATCACTCTGCCTGGATCGAAGGCTATCGGTGTGATGATTGCGGGGCCATTTTGATTGATGCCGGTATGGCTTGCCGCCGCTGCGGCAATCGTCAGCCCCTGAAACCTTTTCGCGCCCAGCCACAGGGCAAGGTTTATAGCTGGACAGTGGTTCATCGCAGCTATCCTGGCATTGCGGTCCCTTTCGTTTCGGCCATTGTCGATCTGGAGGATGGCTTATCCCTCAAGGGAACTTTGCGCGATATTGACCCAGACACAGTGCAGGCCGGCATGCCGGTGCGGCTGATCATCGACAATGCAGGCGGGGCCTGTGACAAAGATGGCAATCCCTATGTCGGATTCCACTTTATCGACGAAGGAGCAGCGGCATGAGCGAGGCCTATATTCTTGGGGCTGACATGATCAAATTCGGTCGCTACCCAGACCGAACGCCGTTTCAGCTTGGGGCCGAAGCCGCTTTGCTGGCGCTTGACGACGCCGGACTAACGATCCGTGATGTGCAGGCGGTCTATGCTGGGTCTACCTTCAATTCAGCATCAATGGTCGCGCAACGGGTTATGCAACTGATTGGTCAAACCGGGGCCGAATGTGTTAATGTCGCCAATGCCTGTGCAGCGGGTGCCACGGCTGTGCGCCAAGCCATTATGGCGGTGAAAAGCGGCGAGTATGATATTGCCCTTGCCTTTGGTGCCGAGAAAAATCCCCGCGGTTTGATGGGCAGCCCCCTAAGCGAAGGACCGCCAGCCGAAGGTCTGTTTGGCTCGGTCGCCCCACCTTCTATCTTTGCCGAAGCTGGTATGGTCCATGCCAGCCGCTATGGCACAACTTTGGAGCAATTCGCCAAAGTTGCGGTAAAAAACCACCATCATGCTACGATGAATCCGAAGGCAGCCTATCGCACCGAAACGCCGCTGGATGAGGTGCTGGCCAGTGAAATGATCGCCTGGCCACTGACCAAACTAATGTGCTCGCCCAATGTTGATGGCGCGGCAGCGATTGTTGTGGTGTCAGAGAAAAAGGCCCGCGAACTGGGCATGAGCCGGGCTGTCCGCATTCGTGCCTCGGCGCTGGTTTCTGATCCCTATGACGCACGTAGCCCCGAAATGTTCGATCCCAATTCCGTTACCCGGCTTGCCGTAGCCAAGGCCTATGCCCAAGCTGGGCTAGGGCCAGTGGATTTGGACATGGTGGAACTGCACGATTGCTTCGCCACGGCCGAACTGCTCCATTATGAAAACCTTGGCCTGTGCGGCGAAGGAGAGGCTGGGCGCCTGATCGATAGCGGTGAAACCGCACTCGGCGGTCGTTTGCCGGTCAATGTTTCCGGCGGTCTCTTGGCCAAAGGCCATCCGATTGCAGCAACCGGCGTTGCCAATTTGGTAGAGCTGGTGCAGCACTTACGCGGCGAAGCTGGCCAACGCCAAGTACAGGGTGCCAAGATCGGCTTGGCCCATGTCTTGGGCTTTGCCGCCGTTTCTGCCTCTGCTGTCCACATCCTTGAGAAAGCCTAAGACGATGACTGCATGGATCGATCTAACTGGTCAAGTAGCCCTGATTACCGGCGCCGCATCTGGTATCGGCCAAGCCACTGCCCGCGCTCTTGCCGAGGTTGGAGCACGTGTTGTGTTAACCGATCGCGACGAGACAGGATGCCTTGCGATAGCTGAGGCGATCAAAGCCGCAGGCGGCATTGCCCATGCCCACGCCCTAGATGTGACCCGTGAAGACCAGTGGCAAGCAACCGAACAGTGGGTTGCCCGTGAATTTGGCCAACTTGATATTCTGGTGAACAGTGCGGGTATCGCCTTATCGAATCGGGTTGGTGACGAAACGCTAGATACCCATCGCCAGACCTTTGCGGTAAATGTGGAAGGCACTCTGCTGGGTATGTCTGTTGCGCTACGTTTCATGCGCCAGCAAGGCAAAGGCGCGATTATCAATCTGTCCTCCACAGCTGCGCTAAGAGGCAATCCAACCATGGCGTCCTATGGCGCAAGCAAGGCGGCTGTAGCGCATTTTACACGCAGTGCTGCCTTAGAAAATGTCCGCGCTGGCCACGATATTCGGATCAACGCCATCCACCCCGGCCTGATTGAAACGGCCATGGCCGATGATTTTTACGGCATCTTTGAAAAATTGGGATCATCAGACGTCGTCCGTAAAGCCATGACCACTGGTCGATCCGGTCGCCCTGAAGAAGTCGCTGATCTGATCGTTTTTCTAGCATCTGAGCGTGCCAGCTTCATTTCCGGAGCGTCGATCAATATTGATCGCGCCGCCAGCGCCTAGCGTCAATTGTTGCTTACTGACGGATACCCCGAAGCATAAAAAGAAACGCCGCCATGGCGTCTTCACCGGCCTGCCCCGGTTTGGGGGCATGGGCAATTGTCATTGCGGCATCATTCAGCGCAGCCTGTATCAAATAGGCCAAGGGTTCCGATGCCCGGCGCGGGACAATGCCTTGGTTCATCAAGATATCCAAAGCATCAATCGTTCCCTTAGCGACATAGTCTGATTGCAATTCTCGCCAGCGTGACCAGCCTAGCACAGCCGGGCCATCAATCAGCAAAATGCGCTGATAATCCTCATTAGCCGCCACCAGTTGCAAATAGTTCTGGAATGCGGCGCAAACCTTGGCCCACAGATCGCCGGCCATAGGAGCCACAGCACTGTTCGATCGGTTCACCAATTCTTGCGCCGCGTCGCGAAAGACCGCGGCAAACAAGCCCACCTTATCGCCAAAATGGTGATAAAGTGCACCTCTGGTCATCGCCGCCTGAACAACGATTTCGGTCGTACCAGTGTTGTAAAAGCCATTTTCTGCAAACAGACGGCGCGCAGCCACCAAGAGTTCGGCCCGGGTGGTGGAGGCGCGCTGTTTCTGTGCGGCCAAAGTGCCGCCTCGGTTCGATTTCACTCTTGATTTTGGCATGGATGGCCAGCCCGTTACGGGATCAAACGATACGCACGCCCGGATAGTCACCCAAGATGATGCTTTCCATATCACCAAAGCCAGAATTCTCGCCTTCGCGAATGCGGATCGGCCGATCGCGGATCTGCCAGCGATAGGTAGCTGCCAAGTGTGCGGGGTTGTTCACATCTTCGATACATTCGCCGTCCAAGAAGTTTTCACCCTTGAAGCTGCCGTGAAGCTGGCCCTTCCATTCACCATACATGCCCGGCAGCAAGCGAAAGCCCATTTCAGGATTGATCACTTCAATCTCGAAAGTGCGTTCGGTTATATCCTTGCCCTTGCCGGCCAGAAGGGCCGTGACTGTGCCGCGCATGGCCCCGCGATCTGCCGCGCGATAGTCGATCTCAGGATAGAGCTGTAAAATCGGTATCTGCCGCCCGTCGCTTTCGTTGATATAGCCACAAAAGAATTGCGGTGGACCGTCTCCGCCGAAATCGCGGAAGTAGTAAGCCAGATCGTAGCTGGTGCCATCAGGCCGGTCGATCTTTGATACCAGCCAGTTGAAGTGGTAGGCGGCGCCAGCCTTGTTGCCACTGGTGCTGCCGCTGGTGGTGCCAAGGGTGGCAGGGACCAAATCCGTCGGATCTAAGCCAACATGTTCGCGGATGCCCCAACTGCGATCGCGGAAACCGAACCATTCATCGGGGTCTACCGCATGGCGTTGGCCATCAATCTCAACCCAGCCGGAAACAGTCCCCGCTTGGTGATAGCGGATCACATCCGATGCCGTGCGGCCATCATGCACCACGACATCGCGGTTTTCGAAAAAGGCCGGCATAGTCGCGTGGAAAGTCAGATCAAAGCGGATCGGCTGGGCATCATTTTCCGCGCAGGTCAGGCGGATAGCTTGAAACGCTTCCAGCACTTCATAGCCTAATGGGCCAACGTTAACGCTATCAAGGTCAGCCGCCAGAACCCGGCTGGCCCGTATGGTGCGCTGTTGGGTGCCAATCTGAACCCCGGCAAAACCATCTACCAGATTGCGATTGGCATATTTGCCCAGCCCAAAATTGACCTGCAGCTGTGCATCCTTGCGCATCAGGGTAAACCAGGCCTTTTCCGTCCAGGCCCGATCGGGTGAACCTACTGCGGCATGGGTATTAACAATCTGGTGGTTGAACTGCTCATCAGCAGCGGTCAGCGGGGCGATGGAGGGGATCATGATTGTCCTTTCAGGCCTTAAAACCCACCACCATCAAGCATCGCTGCCATGACGTCGAGGTAATAGCCAATATTCTGTTTGAAAACCTCAAGCCGAGGATCGTTGCTGCGTCCAGTGTTGGCCATATTGACCCCTTCTGCAATGATTGCCCCCAGTTTACCGGCTTGGGCGATTTCATGCCAAAAAACGCCTTGAGCAGAACGTCCTGAAACCTCTTCCCAAAGGGCAATCACTTCATCGCGGCTCAGCATGCCAGGCAGTTTTTGCGCGCGGGTCGAGGCATGATACTCGCTGGCAAAAAAGAACAATATGTAACCAAGATTAGCCAAGGGCTCGCCATTAAGTCCCATTTCCCAATCGAGCATCGCGGTGATCCGCTGATCCTGCCACATCAGATTGGATAGTTTGGGGTCACCCTGAATCAGGGCAGGCGGCCCGCTGATGGGCGCCGGCACTGCCAAAAGCCGATCGAACAAAGCCACGAGCTTGGGGCAATCGGCAGTGCGAGCAAATTCTTGCCACATCCGGGCATCGTCTTCGGGCGACACACTTGCGCCCAATGCGACAAGTGGTTGAAGGTTTGACAAGCCGGCAAAGGCGGTAATCCAATCACGGCACACCTGCCGGCGCAGAGCATCGCTACCGTCAATGAACCAAGGCGTCATCACCATATCGTCGATTGATTCACCAGCCACCCGCTCCATGACAAAAAATGGCACCCCGATGATTGCAGGGTCGGCACAGATCATTACCACGGCTGGCACGGGCGGCGCCCCTGGGGCCGTGCTGAGCTCTTGGTAAATCTTGCCCTGGCCAACCACATCATGGCCCTCCAGCATCGCCCCGGCCGCTGGTGGCAAGCGCAGGATCAGATCCAGCCCTTCAATCAGATAAGTCTCGTTCGAAAAGCCAGTGGTCAGCGGGCGTATGGCAGTAATGCCTTGTCCGTTGGGCAAATAGGATCGCAGCGCGGCGGTAATCTGGGTAAGATCTCGCATCTTAGCGCCGGAACCTGCTGGCTATCGTTTGGATTTGCACCATGCCTCATCTCCACAAAATCGCTAACGCCCTGTAAATCTGACGCTACATACACCTTGTATCTCGATTTTGGTTGTTATAGTCAAGCAAGTGTTGTTCAGTCCGCCGGACTCGATCACCCTTTCCTGAACTCTTAATCTGCCGAGGCTACCTTGACCCATTCCGTCACTGATCCACTTGTCCAGCCTCTTAAGACTCGTGGCCTGACTTTCAAAAACCGGATGGTCCATGCACCAACCACTCTGAATATGTCTGATGATCGAGGGTATGCTACACCCAAAGCCGTAGGGGCTTATGAAGCCTTTGCTGCTGGCGGCTTTGGAGCGGTCTGCGTGGGTGCCACCAATGTCCGCTGGGATGGTTTGATTAACGAGCGCATGCTCGGCATGTATGATGACACCTATATCATCAGCCATCGCGAGATTGTGGAGGTTATTCACCACAATGATTCCCTGGCAGGAATTCAGCTGTTCTATGGTGGGTTGATCCCCGGCGTCGGTGCGTCTTTTCCCTTGGAAGCCGGCAAGGGTTGGATACCGGGCACGGTCTCCTGGGGTCCATCAGGCAAGTATCCCATCGGCAATTCACAGCCTAGCGTGGTTCCGACCGAGGTTTATCAAAGCCTGGTCGAAGACTATGCCCAAGCCGCACGCCGCGCGCGTGAAGCTGGTTATGACTATATCTCTTATCACTTCTGCCACGGCTCTTTGCCGCATGTGACCCTGTCTTTGTTGGAAAACCAAGGGCGCAACGACGCATATGCCGATCGCTTTTTATTCTGCGAACAAATCCTGCAACGCACCCAAGAATTGTGCGGCAAAGACTTCCCACTGATACCGCGTATGTGCTGCGACGAGAATTATGAAGACGGCTATGACGTTGATTACTTCGCCGAGCACTATGCCCCAAGGCTTCATGCTCTTGGGATCGATGCAATGGATTGCACTTTTGGCTCGATGCTTCCTGCCAAAAGCCGTGATCCGGAAGTGTCATCGGGCGAATATATTGGCGGCGGCTTTTATGTCCCTAACCTTGTCGCGTTGAACAAGGTTAAGCGGCTGCGCGAACAGTTGATTGCCAAGAATATCGATATGCCGCTGATGGGCTCGTGCAATATCAATACGCCTGAACAGATGCGCACCATGATTGGCGAAGGCGCAGCAGATCTTCTCGGCAGCTGCCGCCAGTCGCTCGACGATCCAGATTTTCCCAATAAAATCATTCAGGGTCGCGAAGAAGAAATCCGCAAGTCCACCCGCACTGGGGCCAGCCT
>JBEGLE010000076.1:0-4079 GCA_041183725.1 Pseudomonadota bacterium
GTTCATAGCCCAGTGGCACGGCCACTTCAGCCGGCAGGGTCAATATCACGGCTGATTGGCCAATCAGGGCATGCGCATCAGAGCGCACCGGAACCAGCCCATCAGCTATGACCAGAATATCATCATTGGCGGTAATCAGACCCGAAAGCGCCCGCGCCTCTGAAATCATGTTAAACTTCGCCCCGGCCCGCTCTGCTTCATATTGCAGAGCGATCAGATCATTATCCAAATACCGAGCAACGCAGACAATGCGCTCAGCCCCTAAGGCCAAAGCAACCAATAGCTGATGGTGCGCCAGCGTGGCCCCACCCAAACGCAAGGAAGCCCGCGTAGCAGAATCGCCAGCATGCGCCTGTTCCATCATTGATAGCAAAGCAACGCGCATTGCTGTTCTCCTTGCCAGCAGCCGCGTTTAGATCAGCCCCCCGCCCCTGCCAAGCAAAAGGGTGGTCAAACAGGCTGGCAAAAGCACCAAAGCGGTGGGTTTCAGGGGCAATGTTCGCGTTTTGCCGCACTGTGCCCGATTTAACCACAGGGAAATCCACAGGTTCCCCCGCGATAGCCCCGCAAATGCGCTTCTTTGCTTTATCCTGTGGCATTAAGCGTGGTATTCTGCGCTTATGACCGCCAAAACACGCATTGTCGCCATAGAGGCCAGCAGCGAGGGAGCAGAGGCTCTCACTGAAACCGCATCTGTCGGTTTCGATGCCGCCGAAGACACCGCTTATGAACAGGACTGGGAGGCTGACGTGCCCGCAGACCGTCCGGCAAAATTGGGCTGGGTGGTTCCTGTCTTGGCTCTGGCGGCAATCTTGGGATGGTCGGCTTTTTACCTCTGGGCCAACCCAGAAATTCTTGTCGGAACAACGCCCCAACAGGGCATTGCCCTGATCACCAATTGGGCGGTTCCGGTCCTGCTCATCGGCGTGTTCTGGCTGATCGTTCTGCGATCAAGCAGCCGTGAAGCTGGCCGCTTTGGCGATGCCGCTCGCTTGCTTTCGCTGGAATCGGCACGCCTTGAAAGCCGCCTGTTGACAGTAAACCGCGAACTGAGCCTGGCTCGCAGTTTCTTGACGGCACAGTCACGCGATCTCGAATCACTGGGCCGCACCGCCAGCAAAAAGCTGTCGCAACATGCCGAACACCTGCAATCGCTAGTACAATCTAACGGCGATCAGATTGATGCCATTGCTTCGGTCAGCGTCACCGCGCTTGATAATATGGAAAAGTTGCGGGACCATCTGCCTGTTATCGCCAACTCAGCCAAAGATGTTACCAGCAATATCGGCAATGCCGGCCGCATGGCCCATGCGCAGTTGGTAGATATGGTCGAAGGCTTCAAGCGGCTTAACGAGTTCGGTCACGCCAGCGAAAACCATGTCGAAAACCTGAAAGTACAGGTCGATTCGACTGTCGAATACCTAGCGGCCCGGCTTGATGATCTGCGCGATAAGACTGAGGTACGCTTTGCCGACTTGCATAGCCGGACAGGCGAATTTCGCATACAGCTTGAAAGCAACGAGGATAATGCCATCGCGGTGCTGCGATCGCGCTATGCCGCTCTTATCGAGGAACTTTGCACCACGCGCAGGAATCTGGATAGCCACGAAGCCGATTCGATCAGTGCTTTGCGTGCGCGTCTGGAACTCTTGCGGGATGACGGCGCAGCGGTTTCACGCCAGCTTCGCGATGGCGAAGTCGATGCCTTGGCCGCTCTCGCCCTATCGCGAGACCGGCTGGAGGGCACTGTCCGTGAAACGGTTGAAAAGCTGGAAGCCCTTGATCAACAAGCGATTGAGGCGGCCCGCAACCGCATTGCCACTCTGGCGCAAGAAGCCGAAAGCTTTGATGCCCGCCTAGCTGAACGCAATGCCGCTTTTGCCGAGGAAACAGGGCAGCGCACCCAGGCTGCGGCAGAAGCACAGGCCACACATGTCGCCCAGATCAAGATGCTCCTTGCGGACATTGACCAGCACCTGCTCGAACGAACGGCCTCACACGAGGGACTGGTTAGCCGAATCGCCACGCACGGCAACACCTTTGCCGCCCGCCTATCCGAGGCCGAGCAGCGCATGCAGGCGGTTGCCAATCAGGCAATACAGACTGATGCCGCACTGGCAGTCAGCCTCGGCACACTAAATGGCAACCTTGCTGGCAGCCATCAATCGTTGCGCGAGGCAGCCCAAGGGCTTGAACACCTCACAGACAGCAGCGTTCGCCTCCTTGAACTATTGCAGGCAAGTTCCACCCAAGCCCGCGAACAAATTCCCGTGGCGCTGGGCACGGGTATGGCCCAGCTTGAAGGCTATGAAGCACGGGTTTCCAGGTTGCGCACCGATATTGCCGTTGCGGCCAGCTATAGCGCTGATTTCGCCCAGAACATCACCGGTTCACGCGGTACGATCAGCCAGTCGCTGGATGAAATGAATGCGCTCCAAGCCAATCTTGAACTGGGCGCGGCACGCTATGGCAATCTGCTTAGCACTTTGAAAACCGCCCTCGAACTGTTGGATCAAGATAGCATCCGGATTACCGATTTCACCCGCAACGAGCTGGTGACAATTCTTGAACGCCTGACCAGCGCCGCGCGCAGTGCTGTTCTTGCGATTGAGGATGCCGGCGCGCAGGCTGTTATGACCCTGACTGATAAGCTGGGCAAAGAAAGCGCATCCACCGTAAAACGCGTGCTGAACGAAAGCACCGACGAAGCCGTTGTCGTGCTGGAACAAGCAGCGAGACGCGCGGCAGGGCTCAGCCGCGATTCTGCCAAGCAATTGCACGATCAGCTTGCCCAAGTTGCCCAGCTCACCACAAACCTTGAACATCGCATCAGCAATGCGCGGGAAAAGGCAGAAGAACAGGTGGATGGCGCATTCTCGCGCCGGGCAGCCCTGATCACGGAAAGCCTTAACTCCAACGCCATTGATATTGCCAAGGCCCTATCAACCGAGGTTAGCGATTCCGCCTGGGCGTCCTATCTGCGCGGTGATCGGGGTATCTTTACCCGCCGTACAGTGCGTTTGCTGGAAAAGTCGGAAGCCCGCTCTATCGCGCAGGTCTATGGCGAAGATCCCGAATTCCGGGACCATGTCAGCCACTATATCCATGATTTTGAGGCGATGTTGCGGCAGATCCTGTCCACCCGCGATGGCCATGCGCTGGGCGTAACCCTGCTGTCATCAGACATGGGCAAGCTCTATGTGGCGCTGGCTCAGGCTATCGAACGGCTGCGGAAATAAGGCGCAAGCGGTAGGCTGCTTAACCCCTCTCTCCGTGCAGGTTTGGTGGGCCGCCCGTAATGTCGAGATCGCTAGGCGTAATCCAGCCTTCAACATAGTTTAGGTAAAACACGCCGAACAGAACAAAGGCCAACACCGTGGCCCGCTTGGCAATGCGTGCAGGACGGAAACTGAGTGGCGCACTCGCCGCTTGGCCAGCCACCATACCGCTGTCTTTGCCTTCAGCCTCTTCATCCGCATGCGTGCGCACGCCAAATGGCAGGACCAGAAAGGCGCTGAGCACCCAAAACAGCGTGTAAATTGCAACAATAGACGTCCAGCGCATCGAAGGTTACTCCGCTATCATTACTTGCACTTGCGGCCGCTTGCCAGACCAGCGATGGGCAGCGCGGCGAGCCGCCAGCCGGGCCGCTTCCATCACGGTATCGCGATCACGCGCTTTATCGCCCTTCAGCTTGGCAATGGCATTCAGCACATCGGCCACGGCTTCATCGCGGAAGGCGTCATAGTCTTCCTCAAGCGGCAAGCCGATGCCTTCAACCTGAGCCTGGCGGCCCGGTCCAACCACCACAACCAGCAAACCCGCCTGCGCCAAACGGCGGCGCATGATAATCGCCGGGCCATTGGCGGGGGTGATAATATCACCATCCAGCACCAAACGGCCTGCGCGCACCGTGCCAAATTTGCCTGGCTTGCCCGGCGCGATGCGCACCAGATCACCGTTTTTCTGCACCACCTGCGTGGGAATGCCGCAGGAGGCCCCCAGCCGCGCCTGCTCTTGCATATGGCGGATTTCACCATGCACCGGCAGCAGAATTTCTGGCCGCAGCCAGCCATACA
>JBEGLE010000077.1:0-13071 GCA_041183725.1 Pseudomonadota bacterium
GAGTGGATGACCGCCCCTTTCGCTTTTGGGTTGAACCAGCAAGCGAGGATCGTCTGCAAGCCGCCGCCTATGAACTAAGCTCTGCCGCTGACCTTGCCGCCCTGAAAGAACGCATCGCTGCTGCCGGTCGCCCCATCCGCGATGGTTCGGATGACGAAGCCAGCGCTCGCGGGGTTAGCGCTTTTTTTGCAACCAGTGATCCCGCCGGCAATGGCCTTGAGTTCTTCCACGGTGATAGCCAAGCAGCGCAGCCTTTTGTCTCGCCACTGGGTATTCCGCACTTTGTCACCGGCGACATGGGCATGGGCCATGCCGTGTTCTGCGCTCCAGATTTCGCCGCATCACTCGCCTTCTACCGCGATGTCCTTGGTTTCCACGAAACCGATATGCCGCGCTTCTATTTTGGCGGTGGCGGACCCAATGATCCGGGCATGGGCTTTGCCTTTATGCACGCCGACAATGGCCGCCACCACTCGGTCGCCTTGGCAGAAAGCCCGGTCTCTCCATCGGGCTGTGTCCATGTCATGTTGGAACTGCCCAACCTTGTCGAAGTGGGCAAGGCCCATGATCGAATGAAGGCGTTGGGCTATGCCGAAAGCGCCAGCATCGGTCAGCATTACAACGACGAAACGGTTGGGTTCTATGTCCAGACCCCTGCCGGCTTCGATCTGGAAATCGGCTGCGACAGTTTGGTGATTGATCCCAGCAATTGGCAGGTCACCCAGCACACCGGCATCAGCATTTGGGGCCATGAATGGGCTTGGCAAAAAGCGATGAAGGAAGCGCAGCAGGCAGAGGCCGCACAATGACGGATATCGCGCCCCAACTCGACAAACGGATGACCGCGGCACAAATCGTTGCCGAACTTCGCGACGGCATGACTTTGGGCATTGGCGGCTGGGGACCACGGCGCAAGCCCATGGCTCTGGTGCGCGAAATCCTGCGCTCTGATCTCAAAGACCTGACTATCGTCGCTTATGGCGGCGCCGATGTCGGGATGCTGTGCGCGGCAGGCAAAGTCAAAAAGCTGGTCTTTGCCTTTGTCAGCCTTGATGCCATTCCGCTTGAACCTTGGTTCCGCAAGGCCCGCGAATCCGGCGCATTAGAGGTACTGGAGCTGGATGAGGGCATGTTCCAATGGGGCCTCAAAGCCGCGGCTTTCCAGTTGCCATTCCTGCCGACCCGCGTCGGCCTGGGCACCGACCTTGCCGAACTGGGCGGGCTTAAAACCGTGCAATCCCCCTATGCTGATGGCGAAACGCTGGTTGCGGTTCCCGCCCTGAAACTGGATGCTGCGATTATCCATGTTAACCGCAGCGATTGGCGCGGCAATGTTCAGGTGTTTGGTCCAGACGTTTACTACGACGAATGGTTCGCCAAGGCCGCCGCCAAAACCTATGTTTCCTGTGAAGAATTGGTCGATCGCATGGAGGACCATTATCCCGAAGGGGCGCAGCACAACCTGTTCGAGCGTTGTTTTGTCACGGGCGTTGTTGAAATAGCCTACGGCGCGCATCCCAGTTCGATGCCGCCCCACTATGGCTGGGACATGAAAGCATTCAAAGCCTATGCCGATGCGGCGCGTGATCCCGGCAACTGGCCCGGTGAAAACAATGCCGTAAGCGACCGCTTCGTGGCGAAGTCCGAAGCAGACTATTTAGCCAACTCCGGTGGAAAGGAGGCGGTTGCGGCTCTGCCGCTGCCGATTTTCTAATGAGCGAAGCAACCCTTGCCGAACTGTGCATTGTCGCCTGTTCCGAAGCCTTTCGGACA
Organism: Pseudomonadota bacterium; assembly: GCA_041183725.1. Classification (GTDB taxonomy): domain Bacteria; phylum Pseudomonadota; class Alphaproteobacteria; order Sphingomonadales; family Sphingomonadaceae; genus Novosphingobium. Next base: position 1,774 of record JBEGLE010000077.1, read on the forward strand.
GCTGACGAGATCGTTGCCACAGGCGTTGGCCCTGCCCCCCGATTGGCGGCTGGCCTTGCCAAGCTGACTCATAGCCCCGGCTTGATGATGACCGATGGCGAAGCCTATTTGGTCGAGCAGCCGGTTCCGCTTGGCCCGCGCGCCTATGACGATCGCAAGCCGGCGGGGTACCTGCCTTTCTCACGGTTTTTTGATAGCGCTGTCTGGACCGGTCGCCGTCACGCTATGGTCACACCGACCCAGATCGATCGTTTTGGACAGATCAATCTATCCTATATGGGCGGAACCTACCGTCAGCCGAAAACCCAGATGCTGGGTGTGCGCGGCTTTCCCGGCAATACGATCTATCATCCGAACTCGTTCTTTTTCCCAGCCCATGGCCCGCGGGTCTTTGTGCCTGATGAAGTCGATATGATTTCCGGTGTTGGCTATAATCCGGCCAAGCGCCAAGCCGGCGGCAATTTTTCCGGGGTCGATCTTCGCAAGATTGTCACCAATCTGTGCGTCATGGACTTCGGCGGCACAAACAATGCCATCCGCGTGGTCTCACTCCATCCGGGCGTGACCTTTGACCAGGTGCAAGCCGCCACGGGTTTTACGCTGGAACAGGGCACGCTTGCCGAAACTCCGCTGCCAACAGCGCAGCAACGGGCCATTATCGCCTCGCTTGATCCGCACAATATCCGGGCAACCATCATCAAGGACAATCCTCTGGCACGGAGCAAAGCGTGATCGTTACACAAGCTCAAACGCTGGTCGGGAGAAAGTAAGGCCGTGGCTGACCCGCTGAACACAGCTTTGACTCAAAGACTGGGATGCCGGATGCCGGTTATCCAGACAGCCATGGGCTGGGTGGCGACGCCGCCGCTTGTCGCTGCGACCAGCAATGCGGGTGCCTTTGGCTTTCTGGCGGCAGCAGTGATGACACCTAAAGAGCTCGCTGAGGCAATCGCGCAGCTTAGGGATATGACGCCGCATGGCTTTGGGGTGAACTTTCACTCTTTCCAGCCCGGCGCGGCCGAGATTGTTGATACCATTTTGGCCAATGCCGACCGGGTGCGCGCTGTCAGTTTCGGCCGTGGACCCGATGCGCGCATGATCGGCGCCTTTCGCGACAAAGGCATCTTGTGCATTCCCACTATTGGCGCGGTCAAACATGCCGAAAAGATGGTCGCATTGGGCTGCGAGATGATCACGGTTCAAGGCGGCGAAGGTGGCGGTCATACGGGCGCTGTCCCCACGACTGTCCTGCTTCCGCAGGTTCTCGATGCAGTGGATGTACCCGTGGTTGCGGCAGGGGGCTTTGGCGATGGGCGCGGCCTCGCGGCGGCCCTGGCCTATGGCGCATGCGGCATAGCTATGGGCACGCGGTTCCTCATGACCGCCGAAAGCCCCGTTCCAGCCGCCCCGAAAACTGCCTATGTCAGTGCTGGGACAGGAGATATTGCGGTTAGCACCAAGGTCGATGGCATTCCCCAACGCATGATTTTAAATCCGCTGCTGCGCCGGATCGAAGGATCAGGCACGTTGGCGATGTGGATCCGCGCCGTGGAAGCTGGCCTTGCTATGAAACGGCAGTCAGGGATGTCGTGGGGTCAGGTAATCGCCACCGCACGCGGAATGACCGCGCATGGTGAGATGCCGCTTAGCCAAGCAATGATGGCTGCGGCAGCGCCGATGATGATCCAGCGGGCAGTGGTATCGGGCGATGCCGAGCAGGGTTTGATGGCAACCGGCGTAGTCGCTGGGCGGCTAAAGGATCTGCCGGCCTGCGCTGACTTGCTCAAGAAAATTGAAACCGAAGCGCGCGCACAGATCGCCGCGCTCTGCGTCGGGAGCTAAGCCCATGCCCATCACAACCACCATCAGCAAGCGCATTGCCGAGATCGTTCTGGATGTGCCGCCAGTCAACGCCTTTGACAGCGAGACCTGGTTGTCTCTGCCGGGTATTATCACTGCGGCGGCAAGCAACCCTGATGTGAATTGCGTGTTAATCCGTGCTGCTGAAACTGCACGTGGGTTCTGCGGCGGCGTTGATATCAAGGAAATGCAAGCCCATCCAGAACGGATAACAACGCTTAACCGCGGCAATTACCTGACTTTCAAGGCAATACGCGATGCCGAGGTGCCGGTGGTCAGCGCGGTTCACAAGTTCGTTATCGGTGGCGGTATCGGAATGTGCGGGGCATCTGACACGATCATTGCTGCTGATGACGCCTATTTCTCGCTGCCCGAAGTTGATCGTGGTGCCATGGGCGGAGCCAGTCACCTGTCGCGGATGCTCCCGCTTCACAAAGTAAGGGCCGCCTTTTTTACCGGTGGCAATATCCCGGCCGAAGAGGCTTACCGTTTGGGCGCTATCGAAAAGGTAGTGCCGCGCGCAGATTTGGTTGCCGAAGCCCATGCCTTTTGCGCCGTGATCGCCAGCAAAAGCCGCAAGGCTCTGGTCATCGCCAAGGAAGCCCTGAATGGGCTTGAGCCGCGCGATGTCGATCGCGGCTATCGCTGGGAACAGGGCTTTACGCTGGAAATGTATATGCATGAAGACAGCCAAAAGAGCCGTGATGCCTTTGTCGAGAGCGGCAAGGCAGCAGAGTTTTAAGCCATGAATTCCATCAAGCGGCACCCGCATTGGCTCTGCCGGACCGTAATGCCTGACAATCCTGTTTCCTGAGGAAGATTAATGGCTGAAGCCTATATCATCGACGCCATCCGCAGCCCCATCGGGCGCAAAAAAGGCAGCCTTGCGCAGGTTCACCCCGCTGATCTGGGCGCCCATCCGATCCGCGCCTTGGTTGACCGCACAGGTATTGATGCCAATGCCGTGGATGATGTCGTGTGGGGCTGCTGCGACACGATTGGCCCGCAAGCTGGAGACATCGGCCGCACCGTATGGCTGGTGGCGGGTCTGCCACAGCACGTACCCGGCACGACGATTGACCGGCAATGCGGCTCAAGTCAGCAAGCCATTCATTTCGCCGCGCAAGGAGTTATGTCAGGCACCCAAGATCTGGTCGTCGCGGGCGGCAGCCAAGCGATGAACGCTATTCCCATTTCTGCGGCGATGTATGCCGGCCAGCCCTATGGTTTTGATGAGCCCTTCACCGGTTCAATCGGATGGCGCGCGCGCTATGGCGACCAGCCGCTGAACCAGATCAATTCCGCCGAGATGATCGCAGCCAAATGGGCGATCAGCCGCGAAGCGATGGAGGCCTTTGCCCTCGCCAGTCATCAGCGCGCCCAAGCCGCAACCGATGCCGGATGGTTCCGTGCCGAAATCGCCCCCTTCGCAGGTCTTGAGGCAGACGAGACAATTCGCCCTGGCACGAGCCTAGAAGGCCTAGCCAGCTTGAAGGCCGTTCAGGAAGGCGGTGTGATTACCGCGGGGGTTGCCAGCCAAAACTGCGATGGTGCGGCCGCTCTGTTGATCGCCAGTGAACAGGCCGTTCGCGAACACAACCTGACCCCCCGCGCGCGCATCCACCACTTGTCTGTGCGCGCCGATGATCCCGTGTGGATGCTAACCGCGCCCATCCCAGCCACCCAGTTTGCCCTGAAGAAAGCGGGCATGACCCTTGCTGACATCGACCTGTTCGAATGCAACGAAGCCTTTGCCTCGGTTCCGCTGGCTTGGATGAAAGAACTGGGTATCCCGCATGAAAAAGTGAACGTCCACGGGGGCGCAATCGCTTTGGGGCACCCTCTGGGCGCAACGGGGGCACGACTGATGACAACCCTGCTTAACGCGCTTGAGCGCACGGGCGGGCGTTATGGCCTGCAAACCATGTGCGAAGGCGGCGGTCAGGCTAACGTGACGATCATCGAGAGGCTGTAAGGTCATGAGCGCAGCCAACCCAGCTATTGCCATCCCCAACCTGCTCTACAGCTATGCCATGTGCTTTGACGATGGCGACTTTGCTGGCGCGGCTGCGCTGTTTGACAAAGGCGGCGTGATGGTCGCGGGGAACAAGATTTCGGGGCGCGAAGCGATTTGTGCGATGTGGCAGGCCTGGGTGAAAACATACGATGGCAAGCCAATGACCCGGCACATCACCACCAATCCCATTATCGCTCTGTCAGACGATGGGCTTTCGGCTACCTGCCAATCACAATGGACGGTGATCCAAGCCGCGCCTGACTTTCCACTCCAGATCGTTGCCTCCGGTCGCTATCGCGATAGCTTGGCTTGCGACACGGATGGCTGGCACTTCACCTTGCGCGAATATGTTCAGACCGATCTGGTCGGCGACAGTTCCGCCCACACCAAAAAATCACTGGTATAAAGGCAAAACCCATGGGCATTTGCGACAATCGCACTGTTATCATCACCGGCGCCGCACGCGGGCTTGGCCGCGCCTATGCGCTCGCATTTGCCGCCGAAGGGGCAAATGTGGTGGTCAATGACATTGGCACCGCGTTGAACGGCGAAGGTCGCGATACCAGCGCGGCCGATGGTGTTGTGGCCGAAATTGTCGCCGCTGGCGGCAAGGCAGTGGCCAATTACGAAGACATTACCGATTGGGATGCAGCCAAGCGCATTGTCGATGCCGCTGTGGCAGCATTTGGCGATCTCCATGTTGTGGTCAACAATGCTGGCATTGTGCGCGATCGTATGTTCGTCTCGGCCACTCTGGATGAGTGGGATGCAACCATGCACGTCCATCTGCGCGGACACTTCTGCATCTCGCGCCACGCGGTGGATTATTGGCGCGCCAAACAAAAGGCGGGCGGCAATCCCGATGCCCGCATTATCAACACGTCGTCCGGCGCTGGCCTGCAAGGTTCCATCGCCCAAGCCGCCTATTCCACGGCCAAGGGCGGGATAGCATCACTGACATTGGTGCAAGCCGCTGAATTGGGGCGTTATGGCATAACCGCCAATGCCCTGGCCCCATCGGCACGCACGCGCATGACAGAACAGGCCTTTGCCGAAAAAATGGCCACGGGCGATCAGGCTTTTGACGCGATGGCCCCGGCCAATATCGCCCCGACCGTGGTCTGGTTGGGCAGCAGCGCAAGCGCCCATATCACGGGCTGCGTGTTTGAATTGGAAGGCGGCAAAATCATGCTGGAGGACGGCTGGCGCGAAGGCCCAATGGTGGACAAGAGGAACATCTGGAAGCCAGCCGAAGTAGGGGCTGCAGTCGATAAGTTGCTGGCAGACCGCCTGCCGCCACGCAAGGTATGGGGGACAGCCTAACATGGAATTCGCTTTCACCGACGAGCAGAAAATGATCGCGGATACGGTCCGCGCCTTCTTCTCGGAAAACGCAACCAGCGAACGAACCCGCAAAGCCATGGCGGCAGAGGGTATCGACCGTGACCTGTGGTCTGCATTTTGCACGGAACTGGGTTTGGCTGGGGTTGGGCTGCCCGAAGAGCATGGCGGCGCAGGCCTTGGCATGGTTGAATTTGCCATTGTCGCAGAAGCCGCCGGTGCGCAGATTTCGGCCATACCCCTGTTGGGTCTTGCCACGGCGGCCCAAGCCTTATCAGCCGGGGGCAGCCCTGCCCAAAAGGCAGCGTGGTTGCCGGGCTTGATTTCTGGAGAGGTAATTGCCGCATCGGCAGAGACAGGCGCCCTGTCCGCCAATGGCACCTTGCTATCGGGAACCGTGGAATTTGTCCCGCATGGCGGCGTTGCCGACCTATTTGTTTTTGTGTCGCAAGACAGCGCGTGGCTGGTGCGGGCCGCATCCCCGGGGGTCACGATTACATCCCATGTAACAATGGACCAGACCCGTCCCTTTGCCACCGTGACTTTGGAACAGGTTGAGGCCGAACCCTTGGCTGATCCAGCCGCCGCGCTGCAAGCGCTTCATGCCAGCGGATGGATTTGTCTGGCTGCGGAAGCACTGGGAGGGGCCCAAGCCAGTCTTGATCGAACAGTCGCCTATGCGAAAGAGCGGGTGCAATTTGGCCGCCAAATCGGATCGTTCCAAGCTTATAAGCACCGGCTTGCCGATGTTATGATCGAAATCGAGCAAGCCCGCTCGGCGGTCTATTGGGCAGCCTGCGCGGTTGACGAGGGCGCAGACGAAACGGAACTGGCCCTGCACGCGGCGAAAAGCTTTGCGGCTGATACGTTCTTCATGGCGGCTGGCAACATGATCCAGTTGCACGGCGGCATCGGTTTCACCTGGGAACACGATGCCCATCTATTTTTCAAGCGCGCCCGCGCCATCCAATCGATGCTGGGCAATGGCAATTTCCACCGTGAACAGGTCGCGCAGATGATTCTGGGAGACGTCGCATGAAGCTGGGTTTTTCTCCTGCTGAAGAAGAGTTCCGCGCCGAATGCGCAGACTGGTTGCAGGGCCAGATGGCTGGTGAATTCAAAGACATCAAAGGCATCACCAGTCTGACCACCAAAGCAGAACGTCGCAAGGAATGGGAACAGCAACTGGCTGCGCACAAGTGGTCATGCATTGGTTGGCCAAGCCAATGGGGTGGCCGCGATGCAAGCTTGGCTCAGCAAGTTATCTTCGCCGAAGAATATGCCCGTGCTGACGTTCCCGGCCGGGTCAATCACATCGGCATCGAATTGGCCGGCCCAACCCTGCTAACTTTCGGTACCGAGGAGCAGAAACAGCGGTTCCTACCCGGAATTGCCGCCGGCACGACCATCTTCTGTCAGGGCTTTTCAGAACCCAATGCCGGATCGGACCTTGCTTCGGTGCGCACCAAAGGGCGTCTTGAAGGCGGGGAATGGGTGGTAAATGGCCAAAAGATTTGGACCAGCCTTGCCCATATTTCCGATTGGATCTTTGTCGTTACCCGTACCGAAGAAGGATCAAAGGGCCCCAAAGGCCTCACGTTCCTGATGATGCCGCTTGATCAACCAGGCATTGATGTGCGCGGCATCAAGCAGATCAATGGCGATGCCGAGTTCAACGAGACTTTCTTTACCGATGCCCGGTGCCCAGCGGATTCGCTGATCGGCAATATCGGTGAAGGTTGGAAGATCGCGATGGGTCTGCTCGCTTTTGAACGCGGCGTTTCCACCTTGGGTCAGCAAATGGCGTTCCGCAACGAGTTGAACGCGATCATATCGGCCGCCAAAGCCAACGGGGCCACGCAGGATCCCCTGATCCGCCAGCGGATTGCCAAAGCAGAGATCGGCTTGCACTTGATGCGCTATGGCGCGCTGCGCATGCTCTCGAATACGGATCTTTCTGCCATCGATGGCGCGGCTCTTACCTATAAAATCCAATGGGCAACCTGGCGTCGCAGTCTGGGTGAATTGGCCATGGATGTGCTGGGCCAAGCCGGAGAAATCGCAGAAGGTAGCGACTATGAATGGGGCACCCTGCCCAATCTGTTCCTCTATTCCCGCGCTGACACGATCTATGGTGGCACCAATCAGATCCAACGCAACCTGATTGCCGAACGCGGCCTTGGCATGCCCCGCGAACCGCGCGGTGACCTATGAGCGTGCCAGTTCCGCCCTATCCCACCCCCTTGGGCATGCTGAAGGGTAAGACTGTTGTCATCACGGCGGCAGCCGGCACAGGTATCGGCTTTTCCGTTGCCAAGCGGGCCGCCGAGGAAGGCGCGAAAGTCCTGATCAGTGATTTTCACGAACGCCGTCTGGGCGAAGCGGCAGACCGGATTGCCAGCGAAGTCGGCTGCGAACGCCCGGCCACATTCGTCTGCGATGTCACCGACCAGGCCCAGGTTGATGGCCTGCGCGATGCCGCATTATCGCAGCTTGGAAAAGTCGATGTGCTGATCAACAATGCCGGTCTTGGCGGCGAAGTATCGGTTGTTGACATGACCGATGAGCAATGGAGCCGGGTTCTTGATGTAACCCTGACCAGTCTGTTTCGGATGACACGCGCCTTCCTGCCATCCATGTATGCCCAACGATCGGGCGTCATGGTGAACAATGCCTCGGTACTGGGTTGGCGGGCGCAAAAGGGGCAGGCCCACTATGCCGCAGCCAAGGCGGGGGTCATGGCTTTCACCCGCTGCACCGCACTGGAAGCAGCTGACTATGGCGTGCGGATCAATGCCGTCTCGCCCAGTCTGGCCATGCATCCCTTCCTTGCCAAGGTGACAACCGAAGAGAAGCTGGCGGAACTGGTGAAGACCGAAGCTTACGGCCGGCCCGCAGAGGTTTGGGAAGTGGCAAATGTCATGCTGTTCCTGGCTAGCGACCTATCGAGTTACATGACCGGCGAAATCCTCTCCGTTTCAAGCCAAAGAGCCTGACGCCATGACCCTGATTATCGAAAAACCCGCTGATCTGTTGGGTCTGGTTGGGACCAAAGCTGGTCCAACCGGATGGGTTGTTGTCGATCAAGAGCGGGTCAATGGCTTTGCCGATGTTACCGGCGATCACCAGTGGATTCATGTCGATGTCGATCGGGCAAAAACAGGCCCCTTTGGCGGGACCATTGCCCACGGCTATCTAACCCTGAGCATGATCAACCTGTTTCTGCCTGAACTGATCGAAGTCCGCGGTTTTGCCCATGCGGTCAATGTCGGGCTTGATAAATTGCGCTTTCTCTCGCCGGTTGTCGTGGGATCGCGGATCCGCGCGACCAGCGAAATTATCTCGGCTGAAGAGATTAAAGGGGCGATTCAAGCCGTGGTGCGGGTGACGATCGAAATCGAGGGTGCTGCCAAACCCGCGCTCAGCGCCGACACAATCAGCCGCTATTTTCCGGAGTAAGCCGATGATCAGCGCCGAACACATGATCGCCACCGTTACCGCCTATATCGACGGGTTTGCCGCAGGTGATACCGATGCCATTGTCAGCCTGTTTGCCGCCAATGCCACGGTCGAAGACCCGGTTGGCACCCCATTGAAGCAGGGCACGGAGCAGATTCGTGCGTTCTATGCCGGGTCCATGGCGACCGGGGCAAAGCTGCAATTGCTGGGTGATCCGCGCTGCGCCGCAGACTATGTTGCCTTCCCTTTCGCCGTGACACTTGAGTGGAATGGCCGCGAACAAGTGATCGAAGTGATCGACACTTTCCGTTTCAATGCCGAGGGCAAGATTATCGAAATGCGGGCCTACTTTGGCCCGCAAAACATGAAAAGCGTCTGAGGAGACAACCATGCGCGAAGCCGCCATCGTATCCACCGCTCGTACCGGCATCGCCAAGGCCTATCGCGGCGCTTTTAACGATACCGAAGCCCCCGTCCTTTCCGCCCATGTGGTGAATGCCGCACTGGATCGCGCCGGCATTGATCCGGCTCGGGTCGATGATGTCTATCTGGGATGCGGCAATCATTGGGGCACCCAAAGCTACAATCTGGGCCGCTTGACGGTTCATGCTTCACGCCTGCCAAATACGGTTGGGGGCTTTACCCTTGATCGCAAGTGTTCATCCGGTCTCAATGCGATTGCACTGGCTGCGCGCGCGATTGTTTGTGACGAAATCGACGTCGCGGTGGCTGGTGGCGTAGAGACAATTTCGCTGACCATCGGCAAGCACATACCGACATTTCGCAATCGCTCGGAGGCGGTGATCGCAGCCGATCCCTATGCCTATATGGCTATGCTGGAAACCGCCGAAGTGGTTGCTCAGCGCTATGGCATTAACCGCGAAGACCAGGATCGCTTCGCCGCCCAATCACAACAGCGCGCCGGGGCCGCCCAGACGCATGGTCGGTTTGACACCGAGATCGCGCCAATCACCGTCACCAAGGCTCTGTTCGACAAAGAAGGCAATGAGACGGGCAAAGAAGAGATCACTCTGGCTCGCGATGAAGGTGTGCGGGGCGATACAACCTATGAAGGCCTGTCCCAGCTTAAGCCGGTATTCCGCGATGGCATGGTGATCCAGCAGGGTGATACTGTCACCGCTGGAAACTCCTCACAACTGTCGGATGGAGCCTCGGCGCAAGTCATCATGGACCTGGCTACGGCACAAAAGGAAAACCTGCCGGTTCTGGGCATTTACCGCGGCTTTCAGGTGGCGGGCTGTGATCCCGATGAAATGGGCATTGGCCCGGTTTTCGCCATTCCCAAGCTGCTTAAGCGTGCAGGCTTGCGGATTGATGATCTTGGTCTGTTCGAAATCAACGAAGCTTTCGCCAGTCAGGCCGTTTACTGCCAGCAGAAGCTGGAGATCGATCCGGAAAAGCTGAACGTCAACGGCGGCGGTATTGCTTTGGGGCACCCGTTTGGCATGACAGGCTCTCGGCTTGTTGGCCATGCCCTGATCGAGGGCAAACGGCGGGGCGTGAAATACGTTATTGTCTCCATGTGTGTGGCGGGCGGCATGGGTGCGGCAGGCCTGTTCGAAGTCGCTTGATGCACGTGTCAGCTCTGCCCACCACCATACCCCATGCGGCGGCCCTTGCGGCAGAGCGCTGGGGTGATGCACCTGCCTTGCGGGAAAATGGGCAGACGTGGTCATTCACCCAACTGTGGGAACAGTGCAAAGCGGCGGCCTCGACGTTCCTTTCGCTGGGCGTGACGGCGGGCGACAGGATCGCCATATGGGCACCAAATAGCCGAGAATGGATCGTGGCTGCGGTTGGTGCAATGACCGCTGGTGCGGCCATCGTGCCAATCAACACCCGGTTAAAAGGCTTTGAAGCCGGGGACATCTTGCGGCGCACCCAAGCGCGGTTCCTGTTTACCGTTCACGATTTTCTGGGCATTGATTATCGAGCGCTAATCGCGGACGAGATGCTGGCTGACCTTGAGCAAACCTTCCTGCTCGACGATGGCCTAGAAGCCTTTCTGGCCTCTGGTAAAGGGCATACGGATTGCGCGGTTACCGCAGCGCTGGAAAGGCTGACAGGCAGCCACGTCTCTGACATCATTTTCACTTCTGGCACGACCGGCGCGCCAAAAGGCGTGGTGATGACCTATGACCGCGTTATTCCACAGTGCGGGATTTGGATCCAGAACACAGGCTTGGCAGCGGGTGAGCGCTATCTGATCGTTAATCCCTTCTTCCATTCTTTCGGCTTTAAAGTTGGCTGGGTTGCATGCCTGTTATCAGGGGCAGTGATTTTACCTATGCCCCAGTTTGATGTCGCCGAAGCGGCCAGAATGATTGAACAGGAAGGCGTGAATTTCATGCCGGGTCCTCCAACAATTTTCCAAATGCTGCTGGCATATAAAGAAGCCCATCCTTTCGACACAGCATCGCTGCGCGGCGGGACCACGGGTGCCGCAACAGTCCCACCAATCTTGGTGGAGCGGATACGCAACGAACTGGGAATGAAGGACATCATCACCGCCTATGGCATGACCGAATGCGTCAACATAACCTCGTGCCGGCCGGGCGATCCGGTCGATCTGATCGCCCATACCTGCGGCGCGGCGATTC
>JBEGLE010000078.1:0-4381 GCA_041183725.1 Pseudomonadota bacterium
GATCTTCTTAGCGGCTTCCAGCAATTCGGTGGGGAACATCGCGATGATCGTGGAATTATGCTCCACCCCAATTTCACTCAGGGTTTGGAGACGGCGCAATTCCAGCGCGCCGGGCTGTTCACCGATAATCCGGGCGGCATTGGCGAGTGTCTTAGCGGCTTCGTTTTCGCCTTCTGCCTTGATAATGCGGGCGCGCTTTTCGCGGATGGCTTCGGCTTCGCGCGCAATGGCGCGCTGCATCTGTTCAGGAATATCGAGATCCTTGATCTCAACCGCATCAACTTCCACGCCCCATTGTTCGCAGGTCTTGCCCAGCAGATCCAATAGCCGCAGGTTTATGGTCGTGCGGTCTTTCAGGATTTGATCCAGTTCGCTTTGGCCAATGGCATCACGCATGCCGGTTTCGGCTGCTTGGATGACGGCATTGCGCCAATCGATCACCGTGGTCACAACTTTGGCGGCATCAACAGCGCGGAACCAAAGAACCGCATTAACCCGCACCGCCACGCCATCACGGGTTACGGTTTCTTGGGTGGCGAGGGCAAAAGTGATGACCCGCAGATCAACTTTAACCACGCGATCAACCAAGGGGATCAACCAGAACCAACCCGGCCCCTTGGTCTTGGCTAGCCGACCAAGGCGGAACACGACGCCGCGCTGGTATTCCTGATTGATGCCAAAGCTTTTAATCGCCAGCACAAGGAAGATCAGCAACAAGATGCTTCCGGTTCCCGAAATCACACTAAGCATAGTTTCCTCCTTGGCGGGTCATTATCTGTCACCTTAACCCCATCCGTAAGGATTGCCAGCAGATCGCGAAACAAAGGGTGGAGGCGCTTTAAGGTTGGTTTTCTTGCGCTTTGGCGGCGATAGTGGAGAGGTTTTCGGGATAGATCGCCTCGTGCCAAGCAGAAAGATCACTGGGCGCGAACCAGCGGTGCTCTTGCATATAGTCTTTTTCTTGCTCGGTATGGCCGCTGGTGTCGATTGTGGTGATGCTGGTGCAGTGATGAAAGTAATGTTCACAGGCGATCACATCTTCGCCATCCAGAGTGGTAAAGGCATAGTCCAGCACGACCCCCAGCGGGCTGGGATCAGCCGTAATTCCCGTTTCTTCTAAAAGTTCGCGGCGGGCTGCGGTGGGAAAATCTTCATCGGGGTCGCATTCTCCGCCCGGTGGCAGCCAGAACGGAGTGCTACCGCGCGGGTTAAAGCGGAACAGCAGCAGATGCCCGGTCTCATTGACCAAAACAATCCGCGCGGCTCGGCGAATGCGGCGTTCTGCTTGGCTCATTCGCCGGGGGCACGTGCTTTAATCGCCAAGGCATGGACCCGCTGACCGGGGATGTCCCCAAGCGCGGCATTGACCATGCGCTGACGCTGCAGCCGCGCGATACCCGCAAAGGCGGCACTCTCAATTTCAACGGTAAAGTGCGATTCTCCGCTGCCATCATGGCCAGAGTGACCATGGTGACGATCGGAATCGTTGATCACCGCAAGGTGGCTGGGGGCAAAGGCTGCGGTAAGCAGCGCAGTGATTTCTGTGGCGAGGGGGCCTGTCATTTTATCTCCTTGGTCTTCCCTTCTAGCCGATCAGACGCCATGTGTAAGCCGGTGAAACACGATCGCTTCCATGGCCGCGTAGGCGGCAGTTCTACCCCATGTGATTGGCCGCATTGTGACGAAAGCGGAGAATTTCGGGCGCCGGGCCCGCGATCCCCCGGTTTTGATGGGCCGGGCGATTATCGCTGGTTCTGCTTGGATCATGTGCGCGAATTTAATGCAGGCTACGATGCCTTTCGCGGCATGAGCGCCGAAGAAATTCTGCGCGCGCAATCACCCGTGTCAGGATGGGCGCGCGAAACCCGCGCCTTTAGTCCGACAGCGGGGATCGATTCGGCCCCGCGCTGGGCCGATTTTGCTGATCCGCTCGAGGCTATCGCGGGGCGTGCGCGGGCGCGCAAACCCGCCGAGCGGCGCGATGGCCGCCCGATCATGCCAGAGGAGCGCCGGGCCTTTGATCTGCTGTCTTTGCCGATTGATGCTGATCTGAGGGACTTGCGCAGCCGATACTCTGAGCTTGTCCGCCGTTTTCACCCTGATCGCAATGGCGGTGATCGCAGCTATGAAAAGCGCCTGCAAGAGGTGGTGGAAGCTTATCAATTGCTGCGTAAATCGGGGGTCTTTGGCTGATTGTGCGCAATCCGTATTGCAGCTTAGCCCCACACCCTATAGGCGGTTTTTCGCCATGACAGACATCCCAAATATCCAGGCTGGAACTGCCGGAACCACCGTCCTTGAAGCCCCCGACCGCGAGGTCGATGTGCGCGAAACCTTTGGTATCGATATCGATATGAAGGTGCCGGCCTTCTCGCAAACCGATGAACGGGTTCCGGACCGTGATGACAGCTATGTTTTCGATCCGGACACCACTTTGGCGATTCTGGCTGGTTTTGCCTATAACCGCCGGGTGATGGTGCAGGGCTATCACGGCACTGGCAAATCCACCCATATCGAACAGGTTGCCGCTCGGTTGAACTGGCCGTGCATTCGAATCAATCTTGATGCGCATATCAGCCGTATTGACCTCATCGGCCGCGACGCCATTGTGCTGCGCGATGGTTTGCAGGTTACCGAATTTCGCGAAGGCTTGCTGCCTTGGGCGCTTCAGCACCCTGTGGCCTTGGTATTTGACGAATATGACGCAGGCCGCCCGGATGTGATGTTCGTTATCCAGCGCGTGTTGGAAAATGAAGGCAAGCTAACCTTGCTTGATCAAAACCGGGTGATCCGCCCCAATCCGTGGTTCCGCCTGTTTGCCACGGCCAACACCGTGGGCTTGGGCGATACTTCGGGTCTGTATCATGGCACGCAGGCGATCAATCAGGGCCAGATGGACCGCTGGAATATCGTGGTGGGCCTGAACTATTTGCCCGCGCAGGTGGAAAGCGAGATCGTTCTCAAGAAGGCAACCGGCATGGCCGAAGACGTGGTCAAGCAGATGGTCAAAGTGGCCGAGCTGACTCGTACTGGCTTCATCAACGGCGATATTTCAACGGTGATGAGCCCGCGTACGGTAATCACTTGGGCGCAGAACACCGCGATTTTCAAGGATCCGGGCTTTGCCTTCCGCCTCTCGTTCCTTAACAAGTGCGATGAGACAGAGCGGATGCTTGTGGCAGAATACTATCAGCGGGTCTTCGGCACCGAACTGCCAGAAAGCGTTGTCGGTAAGGCTTAGGGCGCCTCGCGGGTTTTACGGAACCAGAAGGTACTTTTCGCCTGTTGCCTTGGCATTATAGGCCAGAGCAACATCGCGGCTTAGCATCGCTTCCAGCCCGATTTCCGCTTTATACGTACTGGCAAAGGTGGTCGTAAGTCCGGCTGCTACCTTGCCGGCAAGTCGCATTTGCCCCTCTGCGCCCAATTTGGCGAGGAAAGGTATCAAGAGCCAGCCAGCCAAATCCCAGGCAAAGCCAAAGGAGCGCGGCAGGATCGTGGGCGAAAGATCCAGCGCGCCATAGATATAAACCCGCTTAAGGGTGTTGGAACCATAGCGGCTATAGTCAGCCCCTCGCGATGCGACCTGTTCCATTGCCGAAAGCAGTGTGGCGGCCATCTTGCCCCCACCAATCGCATCGAATCCCAGCATCGCGCCGGTTGCCGCAATAGCGCTAACCAGTTGATCGAAGAAATCTGGATCACTGCTGTTGATCACCCATTCGGCCCCCATACCCTTGAGCAGGACTGCCTGCTCGGCAGACCGCACCACATTGATCAGGGGAATACCCTCTGCTTGGCACAGGCGAACCAGCATCTGGCCAAGGTTCGAGGCGGCCGCTGTGTGGATGATGCCGGTAAAGCCATCGCTGCGCATGGTTTCGACAAAGGCCAGCGCGGTTAGGGGGTTAACGAAGGCTCCGGCACCTTGGACTGCGGTTATGTCGGCGCCCAAGGGCAAGCAGGTGCGCGCATCGGCCACAGTATGGGTGGCAAAGGTGGTGCCGCTGCGGCAGGCGATGCGTTTGCCAAGCAAGGATTGGGCATAGGGATCGGAGCCTGCCGCAATGACCACGCCGGCGGCTTCGTTGCCCACCGGCATCGCCTGATCGAGCCGGCCTGCCATGGCTTGCACGGCAAATGGGGGCATTTGGGCAATGATACGGCCGGGCTGATAGAGGGCCCCTTCAAGATCAGCCGGGCCGAAAAGCAGGGCAAGGTCAGAAGGATTGATGGGTGCTGCCTCAATTTGCACCAAAACTTCATGAGCGTCCGGTGCGGGGAAGAGATGATCTTGCAGCGCGACAGTAAGTTGCCCGTCAGAAGACAGAGTTGAGACAATCTGCTTGCCAGCCGTGCTCATTATACTTCTCCCGTATAG
>JBEGLE010000079.1:0-5352 GCA_041183725.1 Pseudomonadota bacterium
GCAATTATCTTGCCCCACCGGGCACGGTGCTGACGGGTGGCGGCACGCCGTTCAAGATTTATACGCCGTTTTGGCGTGCGCTGAATGAACGGATGCCTCCGGCAGAGCCGCTGCCTGCTCCGCAACGTCTAAGCGCGCCCGCAACATGGCCGGTGTCGGATCAGCTTGAGGATTGGGGTCTGCTCCCCAGCAAGCCCGATTGGGCCGCAGGCTTTCGCACCGAATGGACGCCCGGTGAAAGCGGGGCGCTTGATCGGTTGGAGCGCTTTGTTGCCAAGGCTGCACGGTATGAAGCGCAGCGCAATCTGCCTGCGATGGAAGGCACGTCGCGCCTCTCAGGCCATCTGCATTTTGGCGAGATTTCGCCCGCAACAGTCTGGCATCGTAACGCTGGGGCCGGGGGCAGCACGGCAACCTTTTTGGGCGAACTGGGCTGGCGCGATTATGCGCAGAACGTGGTGCAACAGTTCCCCGATTATGGCGCGCGGCCTTATAAGGCGGACTTTGAACGTTTGCCTTGGCGCAATGGGCCTGATGCAGAGGCCGATTTGGCCGCGTGGCAGCAAGGCCGCACGGGCTATCCGATTGTCGATGCCGGGATGCGCCAATTGTGGGCTACGGGTTGGATGCATAACCGGGTGCGGATGATCGCCGCCAGTTTCCTGATCAAGCACCTGTTGATTGATTGGCGCGAGGGCGAGCGCTGGTTCTGGGATTGCCTGATCGATGCGGATTATGGGCAGAACGCGGTCAATTGGCAGTGGTCAGCCGGTTCAGGCGTGGATGCCAATATGTTTGTGCGGATCATGGCCCCGCTGAGCCAATCGCCCAAATTTGATGCGGCGGCCTATATTCGCCAATGGGTCCCCGAACTGGTTGGCTTGCCAGAGGGGGATATTCACGATCCGCTCTGGCGGCCAAATGGCTATCCGGCGCGGATTGTTGATCACGCCGCGGCGCGGGCGCGGGCGCTAGAGGCCTATCAAAAGATTAAGTAAGCGTTTCGTGATGGGGGCTGGTGAAGGGTTCACCCAGCAAGGTCACCAAGCGATCAGCCACCACGTCTGGCAGTTTCACTGAAGCCGGATCTTCACCCGGATAGGCACGGGCGCGCATATCGGTGCGGGTGGCACCGGGGTTAACCACGGCCACGCGAACCTTGCTGATATTGCGCAGTTCTTGCGCATAACAATCGAGCAACACCGTGAACGCCGCCTTGGTTGAAGCATAGGCCCCCCAATAGGGACGCGGGGCTGTGGCAACCGTGCTGGTTAGGCCGATCACCCGGCCATTGGCCGATTTGCGCAGCATGGGATCAAAAGCAGACAGCAGGGCTTGGGTGGCCAGTACATTGACGGTCATCGCCTTGGTGAAGGCCTTGCCATCAATATCAGCAACACTGCTAAGCTGCGGCAACAGGGCTGCGTTCAGCACCAGAATGTCCAGGCTTTCCCAGCGGCTATGGATCGCCGCAGCAAGGCGGGCAACGCCATCGGTTTCGGTCAGATCAATGGGGGCGATGGTGGCGCTGCCACCGGCATCAAAAATGCGTTGCTCAATTGCCTCCAGGGCACGGGTATCACGCCCAGTCAGAACAACGTGCGCGCCCTGTGCCGCCAGAGCCAAGGCGGTTGCCGCGCCGATTCCCCGGCTTGATCCGGTAACGAGGGCCAGCTGGCCCGCAAAGGCCCCGCTGGTCATGCCTTGGTTTCAACCAGATTGAGCAGGTCAACCTTGTCGGCCATGTCTGTCAGGTGCGTGGGATAGTCGCCCGTGAAGCACGCATCGCAATACTGTGGGCAGGATTTCGAGCGGGTTGGCTCACCCACCGCGCGATAGAGCCCATCAATCGAGATGAAGGCGAGACTATCAGCCTGAATGTAATCAGCCATGCCCTGCACATCCATGCGCGCAGCCAAAAGCTTTTCGCGTTCGGGGGTGTCAACACCATAGAAGCACGAATGCTCGGTCGGCGGACTGGCGATGCGCATATGCACTTCGGCCGCGCCCGCATCGCGCATCATCTGGACGATCTTCAATGAAGTGGTGCCGCGCACGATCGAATCGTCAATCAGTACAATCCGTTTGCCTTGCACCAGTGCGCGGTTGGCATTGTGCTTGCGCTTCACATCGGCATGGCGCGCGCCATCTGATGGCTGGATAAAGGTACGACCGACATAGTGAGACCGGATAATGCCCAGCTCAAACGGGATGCCCGATTGCTGAGCAAAACCAATGGCTGCCGGCACGCCGCTATCGGGAACGGGGACGACAATATCAGCATCTGTCGGTGATTCTTTGGCCAGTTCCACACCAATCTGCTTGCGCACATCATAGACCGAGCGGCCACCGGTGAGCGAATCAGGGCGGCTGAAATAAACGTGTTCAAAAATGCAGGGGCGCGGGGAAACATCACCGAAGGGGCGATGGCTCGTGACCTTGCCATCATGTGTCACTTCGATCAGTTCGCCGGGTTCAACTTCGCGTTCAAAGGTTGCGCCAACCACATCGAGGCCAACGGTTTCACTGGCAAATACCACAGCATCACCGATCCGGCCCATGGCCAGCGGACGAATCCCCAAAGGATCGCGGCAGGCGACCATGCGCTTTGGCGTCATGCAGATCAGCGAATAGGCCCCTTCGACCAAGCGCAGGGCATCAACAAAGCGATCCAGCAGCGTCGGATAACGACTGGTCGCGATAAGGTGGATGATCACCTCGGTGTCAGAACTTGACTGGAAGATAGCCCCTTTGCGCACCAGCTCTTTTTTCAGGTGCAGGGCGTTAGAGATATTGCCGTTGTGGGCGATGGAAAAACCGCCGGCTGCCAAATCAGCGTGGAGCGGTTGTACATTGCGCAGACCTGATCCGCCCGTGGTGGAATAGCGCACGTGCCCAGAGGCCATAGTGCCGGGCAACTCTTCCAGAATCGCATTGGAGGAAAATACTTGGGCAACATGGCCCAAACCGCGCCGGGCATAGAATTCTTTGCCATCATAGCTGACAATGCCAACAGCTTCTTGCCCGCGGTGTTGCAGGGCGTGCAGGCCAAGTGCTGTCATGGCCGAGGCATCCTGCGCGCCGATTACGCCAAAGATGCCGCATTCCTCACGCAGTTTGTCACCATCTGCATCAAGGAAAGGATGTGTAAGGTTCATGGGATTTTCTTGCCAACCAGTGCGTTGCGGCCGCTTTGGCCCCGTTGTTGGGGAAAGGCAAGGGGGGCTTTTCGCTCTGCCATTGCCCTCTGTGGATGGGCCTCGTAAACGGCTGTCTCGATCCCGAAATTTATAGGCTGTTGCCCTTGCTCCTCTCTCCTTTCGAATGGACGATTGCCAAACGCTATATGCTGCCCGGCCGGGGGGAGCGGATGATCACTTTAGTCGCCTCAATCGGGGTGGGTGTGGTGATGGCCAGCGTGGCTCTGCTGGTTGTGGTAATGAGTGTGATGAACGGCTTTCGCGCCGAATTGCTCGATAAGATTGTCGGGCTGAACGGCCACGCGGTGATTCAGGCCTATGGGGGGCGGCTCGATAATTGGCGCGATGTGTTGAAGCAGGTTGAGGCTACCCCCGGTGTGGTCCGCGCTTCCCCACTGGTTGAACAGCCTTTGCTCGCCACATTCAACGCACGGGTGGAAGCGATCTTGGCGCGTGGCAATACCCAAGCCGACATTGATCGGCTGAAACCGCAGATCAAAAGTGGCAATTTTGTGGGCCTGAAGCCGGGACAAAATGCGGTAGCGATCGGGGCACGCTTGGCGGAAAATTTGGGTGCCCAAGTGGGTGACACCATCACCATCATCAATCCGCAGGGTCGGGCAACACCCTTTGGCACAGTGCCGCGCGAGATTGGCTATCAGGTTGCGGCGATCTTTGAAATTGGCGTGTATGATTACGACGAAAGCTTTGTCGTTATGCCAATGGAAGATGCCCAAACCTTGTTGCTCAGCGGTGATTCAATTGGGATGATCGAGGTGAAAACCGAAGACGCCGATCGTGCCGCTGAAATTCTCGCGCCTTTGGCCCGCAGTCTGAGCGGCCAAGCCGTGGTGTCCGATTGGAAGAAGATTAACGGCCAATTGTTTCAAGCCTTGCAGGTGGAGCGGGTGGCGATGTTCTTTGCCCTGTCGATGATCGTTATGGTCGCGGCAATGAATATTCTCAGTTCGCTGGTGATGATGGTTCGCTCCAAATCCCGCGACATCGCCATCATGCGGACCATGGGGGCAACCCGCAGCAGCATGCTGCGGATTTTTGTTACCGCTGGCACGGCTGTGGGGGCGGTGGGAACTTCGGCGGGATTGCTGGTGGGCTTGGCCATCCTCTATTTCCGTCAGCCCATTGTGCGCGCCATTGGCTTTGTGACGGGGCAGGATCTGTGGGATCCGAAAATTCGATTTTTGGCTGAAATCCCATCCCGAACCGATCCGGCAGAGGTCTTTGCGATTGCCTTTATGGCGATTGGCCTGAGCTTTTTAGCCACGCTTTATCCTGCACGCCGCGCGGCGAGTATGGATCCGGTAGAGGTGCTGCGTTATGAGTGATCCGGTGGTTCAGATCAGCGGGCTGACCCGTTCCTTCGAGCAGGGCGGGGTGACGATTGATGTTCTGCGCGGGGTCAATTTTACGATCAAACCCGGAGAGATCGTTGCTCTGTTAGGGCCTTCGGGATCAGGCAAATCAACCCTGCTTCAGGCGGTAGGTCTGTTAGAGGGTGGCTTTGGTGGGCATATTGCTATGGCCGGGGTGGATGCCGCGCAGCTCGATAGCGACGCCCGCACCCTTTTGCGCCGTGATCATGTGGGGTTTGTATACCAGTTCCACCACTTGCTGCCTGATTTCAGCGCGCTTGAGAATGTGGTTATCCCGCAGTTGATAGCGAACAAATCGCGCGTGGTGGCGGAAGCGCGGGCGCAGGACCTGCTGTCTGTGCTGGGGCTTGCCGCGCGGCTGCATCACAAGCCTAGCCAGCTTTCGGGTGGCGAACAGCAAAGGGTTGCCGTGGCGCGGGCGCTGGCTAACAAGCCGGGACTGGTTCTGGCTGATGAACCAACCGGCAATCTGGATGAAGCCACAGCAGAGCGGGTTATCGGTGAATTTGTCAAATTGGTGCGCGGCGAGGGGGCGGCTGCCCTGATCGCCACGCACAATGAACGGCTGGCCAGCTCGATGGACCGGGTGGTGCGGCTGCAAGAAGGGGTTTTGCTATGACTACTATCGCTGACTTCACTGCGCGTTTGCCCAATGGCGATGCGATAAGTTTGGCCGACCGGCTGGGTAAGGTTGTCTTGGTGGTTAACACCGCCAGCAAATGCGGATTTACCCCGCAATATGCCGGACTTGAAGCCTT
>JBEGLE010000080.1:0-3959 GCA_041183725.1 Pseudomonadota bacterium
CATCCTATATGGTGCCGCGTGGCATGGGCATGATTGCCACCCTGCCAACGACGGTCAGTGGCAAGATCGATCGTTTGGCCCTGCCAGAAATGGAACTGGCCCCGGTTGTTGAGACGGGCGACAGTGTCCCTCCAGAGGGGATGATGGAGACCCTGCTGGCCTCAGCGGCAGCCGATATTCTCAAGCGCCCCGGCGGCGTGTCGGTAACTGCGGATTTCTTTGAAGGCCTGGGCGGAGATTCGCTCAGCGCCGCGATGATGGTGACCTTGCTGCGCGATCATGATCATACCGACTGGATCACCGTCAGCGATATCTACGAAGCGCGCACCATTCGGGCCTTGGCCAAGCTGGCGGATCGAGTGGTGCCGCATGATGATCTGGCAGCGCGCGAAACCCTGCAGCGCGAAGGCACGGCTCGCCCCCTGCTTACCGCGCTGGGGCAAACACTGTGGCTGGCCTTGCTGCTTTATGGCGGGGCTTGGGCAAGCTGGCTGGGCGCATTTAAACTTTTCCCGGCGCTGTTTGGCGCGATGGGACTGGTGCCTTTCATTTTGCTGTCTCCCCTGATCCTCTCGCTGGGATTGGCCTTGTATCTGCCCCTGTCGGTGGGCTTCGCTGTTGTGGTGAAGCGCGCACTGATAGGGCGCTATCGCACGATCCGGACCCCGGTCCGCAGTGTTTGGTATCTGCGCCACTGGATTGTGGTTCAGGCGGCGCGTCTGATCCCGTGGCCGGTGTTGCAGGGAACCAGCTTGCAAATCGCAGTGCTGCGGGCGCTGGGCGCCACGATCGGGCAGGGTGTGCATCTGGCCCGCGGGGTCGATCTGCGCCGCGGCGGCTGGGATCTGCTGACGCTGGGCGATAATGTCTCGATTGGGGTTGATGCCGTGCTGGGCGTGGTCGAACTTGATCGCGGCGATGTGGTGATTGCCCCGGTTACGCTGGGCAAAGGGGCAACCCTGCAAACCCGCGCTGGCGTTTATGGCGGGACCACGATGGGTGAGGGCAGCCAACTCACCGCCTTGTCGGCGCTTAATCCTGGCGCAACAGTGCCCGCAGGGGAACTGTGGGGCGGGGTGCCAGCGGCGCGGCTTGGGTTGGCACCGTCATCGCCTGAACTTAACGCCGAACAGATGTCACCGCGCGCCTATGATTTTTGCCTGATGCTGGCGGAAGGGCTGGTCTCTTTTGTCTCGGCTCTGCCGGCTGAGCTTATGGCCTTGGGCGCCTGTATGGCCGCGGGCGTTGGAGTAAGCGAGGTTTGGCGCTGGATTTACCATCCGGTGATCACCGGCCGCGTGGCTCTTTTGGTGATGGGACTGACCTTTGCCACGACCCCGATAACGCTCATTGGCACAGCGCTGCTGTCGCGCGCGATGGGCCCGGTAAAACCCGGCATCATCCCGCGGTGGAGCGCGGCCCATATCCGGGTGTGGATCAAGGCCGATTTGTTGCGCATGGCGGGACTGTGGCTCAGTGGCACCATATTCTGGCCCAAATGGCTGCGCTTGGCCGGCATGGACATTGGCCCCAAGTGCGAGATCAGCACGATTATTGATGTGGTGCCCGAACTGGTCACTATTGGTGCGGAAACCTTCTTTGCCGATGGCATCTATCTGGGTGGGGCCCATGTACAGAACGGCACGGTAAGGCTGGCGCACACGCGGCTGGGGCGAAACACCTTTCTGGGCAATCATGCGGTTGTTCCGGCTGGCGAGACTTTGCCCGATGATATCCTGTTTGGCATTGCCACGGTTGCCGATGGATCGAAAATCCGGTCAGGCGGGGCGCGTTTTGGCCATCCCAGCTTCGATCTGCCGCGCCGCGAAGTGGTGGAGGCCGATCGCAGCCTTACGCACGATCCTTCGCTGATCCGCTACCTTAACCGCATGTTCTGGGAATTGCTGCGCTTTGCCCTGCCGATCGTGCCCTTGCTGCTTACCGCGCTGTGGTATGCGATCCTTGCCAATGCACAGGGGCTTTCACCGCTAAGCTATGCCATGCTGGCCGTGCCGCTGGCTGCCTTGGTGCCGCTGGTGGCGCTGTGCCTAACGGTGTTGGTGTTGAAATGGGCGCTGATTGGGCGGGTGAAGCCAGGGCAACACGCCCTGTGGTCTTGCTGGTGCAGCCGCTGGGACTTTGTCTATGTCGCCTGGGCCAAATATGCCAATCTCATCTTGCAGCGGCTTGAGGGTACCTATCTCATCATCTGGTATCTGCGCGCGGTGGGGCTGCGCCTTGGCAAGGGCGTGGTTCTGGGTCCGCAATTTTCGCAGGTGGTTGATCCAGATATGATCACCATTGAAGATGGCGCAACCGCCAGCCCGATGTTCCAGGCCCATACCTTTGAAGATCGGGTGCTCAAGGTGGATCATGTCCGCATTGGCAAGGGGGCAACCGTATCGCATGGCACCGTGCCGCTTTATGGCGCCGTGGTGGGAGAGCGCACTCGCGTAGGGCCGCACAGCGTGATCATGAAGCAAGAGCATCTGCTGCCTGCGCTGGATTACCAAGGCGTGCCAACCCGCGTCTATGGCCGCGAGGACTAGGCGGGTTTTGGGCTGAAGCGCAGGGCTAGCCAATAAAGCGGTAGCCCTGCCAGCATCAAGCCAATGGCCAGCCCGCCAGCCTCAAGCCCGGCGCCATACAGCACCCAGAGGCAAAAGGCCGTGCCGATCACGGCCCAAATTTTGGCAAGGCGCAGGCGCAAGGCGGCCATGCAGGTGCCGACATAAAGCCACAGCGAAACCGCTGTGGTGAGCTTCAAGAGGAAGGCCAACAGGTCTGCCCCGACAGCCGTGGCGGATCCGAGCAAAAGCAAAATCGCCAAGCCATTGCCGATAATCAGTGGCAAAGCGGCGATGTCTTTGCCGTTGGTTGGGGCGATGAAGCGCGGCAGTTGCTTGGCGCGCACTAGCCCCAAGGGCAATTCGCCCAGCAGCAAGGTTTGGGCATTCATCATGCCTAGCCCGGAAATGGCGGCAAAGATTGCCACGGAAAAGGCGGCCCAATTGCCCCACATGGCCCCGGCAAACAATTCCAGCGGAGCCGGGCTGGCAACAAGCTGGGCACGCGGCAGGGCGGCGATAATTCCGGTGCACAGCGCCATATAGACCAGAGCCGTGCCAACCATGCCCAGCAAGGTTGCTCGGACAATGTTCTTGGCTGGATCGCGCACCCGTTCGGCAACCATCCCGGCGCATTCAAAGCCGACCAGAGCAAAGAAGGCCATGGTCACGGCTGGATTCAGGCCTGCAACCCGCATGGGTGCCAGCGGCAGTCCAGAAAAATGGCCATGCGGCGAGAGGATGAGGCCTGCCAGCATCAGCAAAACGGCAAATAGCGGCAGGATCTTGAGTGTGGTCAGTATCACCTGTGTGCGACCAGCCTCTCGCAAGCCGCCCAGGTTCAAGAGTGAGATAACAGCCAATACGCCCGATCCTATAAGACCTGCTTGAAAGGGGCTGGGCTCAAAACCTGGGATGATCCCTGCGCCATATTCCGCCACTACGGTAGCCGCCACGGCATTGCCGCACCACAGGCTGACCCAATAGCTCCAACTGATCATCACGCCGATCTTTTCGCCCAGCACGCTGCCGCAAATAGCCATCAGGCTGCCCTCGCCGGGGCGCACGGCCACCAAGCGAACCAAGGCCAACACGCAAGCCAATGTGCCCGTTCCAGCGATGAGCCATGCGGCGATCCCGGTCCAGCCATAGTCCGCCAATTGGGCGGGCAGGCTGTAAATGCCAACCCCCACCATCAGGCCAACCACCAAGGCAGCAGCGGTCCAAATGCCAAAAGGGCGGTCTTGGTCTGAAATTGTCTGGTGCATTGGCTATCCCTAAACTTGTCGCCAGCAAACCAGAGAAAACCGGACAGCGCAATCAATGATCGCCGTCTCTGCACCCATGACGCGTCACCAGAAGGGCCGTTTAAATTATATATAATAATTATAT
>JBEGLE010000081.1:0-2824 GCA_041183725.1 Pseudomonadota bacterium
GAGCCGCGCCGCCCCAAGCAATCAGGGCTTTACCGCAGCCCAAAAGCCCCTAAGCTGGGTTTGGGAGTTTGGATGAAAAGGATGGCATATGCCTCAACCACTTGATGCACCCGCTTGGTCAAGCCTGATGCTGGGCATGGCCGCGATTTTCGCCGGTCTGGGCGCGCTGCGCAAGCCGGGTATTTGGCGGACCATGGTGGGTGAGATTGAACAATCGCCAACCCTACAATTCCTCAGCGGCATGCTCGAACTGCTCACCGGGGTGATCGTATATCTGGCCAACCCCTTTGCCCCAGCCGATGTTCTGTCTTGCGTGATGAAGGGCATTGGCGGGCTGATGATGATCGAGGCGCTGGCGATCATTGGCTTCTGCGACATCTACACCCAATTGTGGCTCCGCTCGCTCAGCCATATGCATCGCGGCTGGGCCTTGTTCACCTTGCTGCTGGGCTTGGGCCTCACCATGGCCGGAGCCATGCGGTTTAACTGATTACCCTTCGCTGAGCAGCGATGAGGAATAGGGCGCGATCAGCCCCTTGACGCTATCCCAGCCGCCGCGCAGCCATGTTTGCTGCGCGCCGGCGCTGGGCGGCAGGATCACCGGCATCCGATCATGGCCCAAGCTGCGCAGCGCAGCATTGGCCTCACAGGTAACCACGGCAAAGCTTGGCACCTCGCTATCCTTCCACACCCCGGCCATGGCAAACAGCGGCTGATCGGCGCAGCTTAGCCAGTGCTGGCGGCGCTTGCCCGAAACCGGATCAATCCGCCCCCATGCCATAAAGGCTGTGGCCGGAACCAAGCAGCGAAATTCACTGTTGCGCAAGTTACCGATCCAAAACGGCGAATCCGGATTGCGCACGGTCAGAATGGTCCGCGCCGGATCGCTGGCCAAGGGTGGCGGCGGCACCCCCCATTGGCGCGGAATCAGGCGGGTGGGCTGACGATCCAGCCGCGGCCCGGCCACAAATTCCCGCCCGGCGGTGATCACCGGGGCAAAGGCGCCGGGGGTCACCGTACCACCGGGCCAAGGATCACGCCCCGCCGCCAGATCAAAGTGCCGCGCAAGAGCGGCGGCATCGGCAGCAAGGCGATAGAGCATAGTCACCCGCAGCGGCTTAGCCCCCTGTCGCCGCCCGGCCAACCTCAGATCGCGTTGATCGGGATGCGGAAATAGACATGGCCAACGGGCGAGGCGGGCGGCATGGCCCCGGCGCGGATGTTAACCTGCAACGATGGCAGGATCAGTAGCGGCGCCTCTAGCTCTGCATCGCGGGCGCGGCGCAGGGCAATAAAGTCTGCCTCGCTCACGCCAGAGTGAATATGCACATTAGCAGCATTCTGCTCGGCAATGCTGGTTTCCCAACGGTATTCGCTGCGCCCCTCGGGCAGATAGTCATGGCCGACGAAAACCCGCGTTTCCCCCGGCAGAGCCAAAATCTTGCGGATCGAATGATAAAGCGCCTCGGCAGACCCACCGGGGAAATCGCTGCGTGCCGTGCCATAATCGGGCATGAACAGGGTATCGCCGACAAAGATGGTATCTCCGATACAATAGCTGACACAGGCCGGGGTGTGCCCCGGCGTGGCGAGTACCCGAATGGACAGATCGCCCAGCGGCAACATATCCCCATCCTGCACAAGCCAATCAAACTGGCTGCCATCGGGCACCACGTCATCGGCTTCAAACAAGGGGGCAAAAATCGCCTGCACCGCCGTAATCTGCGCCCCGATCACCACCGGCGCCCCGGTCTTTTCGCGCAAATAATGCGCCGCTGACAGGTGATCAGCATGGGCGTGGGTTTCCAGCAACCAGTCCACCCGCAACCCCTCTGCCGCAATGAAAGCCAGAATGGCATCGGCCGAATGGGTTGCCGTCCGGCCATTGCGCGGGGTGAAATCCAGCACTGGATCAATAATCGCGGCGCGGCCTGTGGCGGGATCGGCCACTACAAAGCTGGCGGTGAACGTCGCGGGATCAAAGAAAGCGGTAACCCGCGGCGCAGAGGCAGATGGTATAGACATGATTCGTCTCCTTACCCTTTATATTAGGCCTTGCTAATTTAGAATCAACGAATATATTGAAGCCATGCTTGATCTTGCCCACTTCACCCTTGCCGATTTTACCGCCAGCGCCGGGCGCGCCGCCGATCTGTTGCGGCTGCTGGGCAATGAAAAACGCCTGATGATCCTGTGCCAACTCAGCGATGGGGAACTGTCGGTGGGGGAATTACAGGCCCGCATCGGCCTGTCGCAGTCCGCGCTGTCACAGCATCTTGCCCTGCTACGCGAACAGGGCATCACCGCCACCCGGCGGCAGAGCCAGACAATCTATTACCGCATTACCGATCCCTCTGCCCTGCGGGTGATCGAAACGCTGGCAGAGCTGTTCTGCCCCACAGATGCGCTTGGCGAAATAAGGAACTCCTGATGGCCTCCACCCTGCACAAACTCTCGCCGCAAGATGTTCAGTCCCGGCTGGCCGCAAGGGAGGCCGTTCTGGTGGATATTCGTGAGGCGGATGAGTTCGCCCGCGCCCATATTCCCGGTGCCCATTCGCAGCCGCTATCAGCGCTGGAACAGGCGCATCTCAGCGTCGCGCCTGGGCAGGATGTGATCTTCACCTGCCGCACCGGCATGCGCACCGCCGGGGCCTGTGATCGGCTGGCCGCGCGGGTGGCGGGCGATACCTTTGTCCTGGATGGCGGGCTGGATGGCTGGGCCAAAGCAGGCCTGCCCGTGGCCCAAAACACCAAGGCCCCGCTAGAGATCAACCGCCAGGTTCAGATTACCGCCGGCCTGCTGATCCTGACCGGCGTGGTGC
>JBEGLE010000082.1:0-6184 GCA_041183725.1 Pseudomonadota bacterium
GCCCCGATCAAGGCACGGGCATGGCCCATCGATAGCGCCCCGGTTTCGACCAGTCCAATTACCGCATCAGGCAAGGCCAAAAGCCGCTGCAAATTGGCGACATGGCTGCGCGACTTATCAACCAGCTTGGCGATTTCAGCCTGAGTCATACTCTCAGAATCGGCCAGGCGTTGATAGGCGCGGGCCTCTTCGATCGGATTCAGGTCTTCACGTTGCAGATTTTCGATCAGGGCCAAGGCCATAACATCGCGTTCAGACAGATCGCGGACCAAGGCAGGGATTTCATGCAATTGCGCGCGCTGCGCAGCGCGCCAGCGGCGTTCACCCGCCACCAATTGATAGCGGCCTGATCCCAATGGCCGCACGATCACCGGCTGGATAACTCCGCGCGATCCGATGGATGCCGCCAATTCATCCAGCGCCGCTTCATCAAAATGCCGGCGCGGCTGATCCGGGTGTGGCTCGATCATCGCGACGGGCAATTGCGCAAGGCCGGTAGGCAGCGTCGTTGCCATGCCTTGCGAAGACGATGACACCAGCGGTTCTTCTCGGCGCGATTCGCCCAACAAGGCACCAAGGCCCCGCCCCAAAGCCTGCGGCTTGCGTTTCGCGGCCGATGGTTCCGATGAATTGGCAGAAATGCGGATGACAGGATCGTCGCTCATGCGGCCTTCTTCTCCTTGGGCAAGCGAGCAATCAGCTCACGCGCCAGTTCCATATAGGCACGGCTGCCCGGACAGTGATGATCATAGACCAGCGCCGGCAAACCGTGGCTTGGCGCTTCAGACAGCCGCACATTGCGCGGAATAACCGTATCAAATACCAAGTGACCAAGGCAGGATCGGACATCGTCTGCCACCTGATCGGTTAGCCGGTTGCGGCGGTCAAACATGGTCAGGGCAATGCCCAGAATCGACAGGCCCGGATTAAAGCCCTTCTCCACCCGCTCAACCGTCTGCATCAACTGGCTTAGGCCTTCGAGTGCGAAAAATTCACACTGCAACGGCACCAGAAGGGAATCAGCCGCCACCAAGGCATTCAGGGTCAAGAGCCCCAGGGACGGCGGGCAATCGATAAAGGCAATATCGTGCCCGCCATGCTGGCTAAGCGCCCGGCCCAGGCGATGCGCGCGGTCTTCAAAGCCAACCATTTCCACCTCAGCCCCCGACAGATCAACCGTGGCGGCCAAAAGGTCGAGACCGGGAATACGGGTGGGCATAGTGCAAGCGGCAATCGCCGCGCCGTCAACCAGCACATCATACGACGATTGCGCCCGCTCCCCCGCCGGAATGCCAAGGCCGGTTGAGGCATTGCCTTGCGGATCCAGGTCAACCAACAGGGTTTTCCAGCCAATCGCGGCAAAAGCCGTGGCAATGTTGATTGCCGTGGTGGTTTTTCCCACCCCGCCTTTCTGGTTGGCAATTGCAATCCTGATCACGCCTTGCGTCCCTTCTTGCCAACCGCGCCGGTTAAGGCGCCCTTGATGATCCCACCAAGCGGATCGGTCAACGACTGTTCCACGTGGAACATATGCTGCCACCCACCCAGATCTAGCAGTTCCTGCTGGGCTGATCGCCCTTTGGGCAGCAGCCATACAGTAGCTGGTGTAGAAAAGCGCGCTGCCAAGGACAACAATTTATCGAGCGGAGCAAAGGCACGGGCAGAGATCACCGCCGCCTTCATCGTATCAACCTGTTCAAGGCGCTGGCCAATCACCTGCGCTTGCGGCAAAGCCAAATCATCAATCACCCGCTGCAACCAATCAATCCGCCGGGCGCGCGATTCGACCATCACCACCGGGCTATCAGGGAACAAACAGGCGACTACCAAGCCCGGAAATCCGGCACCCGTCCCCAAATCAAGCCATGGCCCGGCCAATGCCGAAGGCGCAAGGCTGACCAATTGCGCGCTATCAACAATATGGCGTTGCCACACCGCATTTAAACTGGCGACAGAAACTAGGTTCTGTAACTGGTTTTCTGCCATCAACAGGCTGACCAAGCGGGTCAGCCGATCCAGCGCCATGCTATCGGCTTGCGGCAAGGCGGCCAGCCAAGCCTTGGCCTGTGCTTCATCTCCAATCATGCGGCGCGCCGCCGGGCATGAACCAACAGGGCCGCCAAGGCAGCGGGGGTAATCCCCGGAATGCGCCCTGCGGCGGCCAGCGTGGCCGGACGGGCCCGTTCCAAACGCTCAACCATTTCCCGCGATAGGCCGGGGGTGGCAGCAAAGGGAAAATGATCGCCCAGCGGCAAGCCTTCGCTGGCACGCAGATCACGCAGTTCGCCTTCTTGCCGCGCCAGATAGGGGGCATAGGCGGCATCTTCTGCCACTTCGGCTGCCAAATCGGCATCGTCCGGCATTTGTCCCGCCAGCCACGGGGCCAGCGCGGCCAGATCAATCCCGCCAAAGCGCAACCATTCGCGCAGCGGCAAGCGCCCTGTATCGGTGCGCACCGGTAAGCCCGTCCGCGCCAGATCAGCCGCGCCAACCACCGATTCCAGTGCCGTTTCAAAAGCGGCCCGTTCTTCGACCCGCTTGGCAAACCATGCTTGGCGCGCAGGGCCCACTGCCCCCAAGGCCAAGGCCAAGGGTGTCAATCGGGTGCTCGCATTGTTGCCGCGCAACCGCAGGCGGTATTCAGCCCGGGCGGTGAGCATCCGATAGGGTTCACTCACGCCGTGCAGCGTAAGATCATCAATCATCACCGCCATATAACTGTTTGCCCGATCAAGCGCGGGGGCCTCACGCCCCAAGACAGCGGCGGCGGCGTGCATCCCCGCCACCAAGCCCTGCGCCGCGGCTTCTTCATAGCCGGTCGTGCCATTGATCTGCCCCGCACAATATAGCCCAGGCATATCACGCAGTTCTAAACTGGGGCGCAGGGCGCGCGGATCAATGTGATCATATTCCACCGCATAACCCGCCACCGCCATTGTGACCTGCTCCAACCCGTCCATAGTCCTGAGCATGGCCAGTTGGACATCGGCGGGAAGTGATGTGCTGATGCCGTTGGGATAGACCAAATGGCTGTCCAAGCCTTCGGGTTCCAAAAGACCTGATGGCCATCACGATCAGCGAATCGGTGAATCTTGTCTTCGATGGATGGGCAATAGCGCGGACCAGAAGCACCAATCGCCCCGGTAAACAAAGGTGAGCGGTGCAAGTTTTCGCGGATCACATCATGGCTGCGCGCATTGGTGCGGGTGATGGCGCAGAACACTTGCGGTAAAACCCTGCCCCCACCCATAGCAGACATTGACCAGGGCTCGGCATCCGAGGGCTGTTCATCCAAGCGCGCCCAATCAATCGTCCGGCCATCAAGCCGAGGCGGTGTACCGGTTTTAAGCCGGGCCATAGGTAAACCCGCACCGCGCAATTGCGCCGCCAAAACCTGCGCAGAACTCTCACCAATGCGGCCGCCAATCAGGCGCTCTTCCCCACGAAACAGGGTGCCGCCCAAAAAGGTTCCCGTGCACAGCACCACGGCCGGGGCGGTCAGACGGGTGCCATCGGCCAAGTCTAGGCCCGTTACCCGCTCTCCTGTCATGCGCAAGGCAGCAGCCTCACCGGCGATCAGGGTTAAGTCCCCCTGATCCTCCAGAATAGCTTGAACAGCAGCCTTAAACCGTTTGCGATCAGCCTGAACCCGCGGCCCTTGAACCGCACTGCCCTTTGATCGATTGAGCATCCGATAGTGAATGGCACCCGCATCGGCTGCGCGGGCTATAACCCCATCAAAAGCATCGACTTCGCGAACAAGGTGGCCCTTACCCAAGCCGCCAATCGCGGGATTACAGCTCATCGCGCCAATCTGTGCCAGATCGAAGGTGATCAAAGCCGTGCGCGCACCCATGCGCGCCGCAACCGCTGCGGCCTCAACCCCGGCGTGCCCCCCACCTACAACGATGACATCAAACTGTTGCATGCCTGTGCCTTTAGCCGGGCAAGAAGCGGCGGTCAAAGCGGCGATGTTTCACGTGGAACATTACTTGCCGATGCAAAAGCGGCCAAACAGCGTGTCGAGTAGATCCTCGGTCGTCGTCCGCCCCAGCAAGGCATCAAATGCCAAGCGCGCCAAACGCAGGTTCTCGGCAATCAGCAAAGGATCACTTTCGTGGTTCGCATCGATAATGGCGCGACCCGCCGCGCTCAGGAGGCGATGCTGGTGCTCGCTCAACGCGGCCTCACCGGGTTTGGGCATGGCATCGCGGGCGGTCGCCACCAGATCGGCACGCAGACCATCCATACCTTCCCCCGTCTTGGCCGATATCCGGTGGCGGGGATGACGTTTGGCAATCCCATCAGGCCGATCGCATTGCGAAGCCACGTCCCAGGCCCCTTGCGGCCCCTGCTCCTCAGGGCCAAGCCACAAGACGAGATCAGCCAGATCGAGTGCCTCAAGCGCCCGCTCAATACCAATGGCTTCCACCGCATCGTCAACCGCATCGTGCAGGCCCGCCGTATCGGCGAACAGAAAGGGGATACCCGCCAGCGAAATCGGGCGGGTCAAGACGTCGCGCGTAGTACCCGGAATAGGGGTGGCAATGGCCGCTTCCGATTCAACTAATGTATTGAAAAGAGTGCTTTTTCCTGCATTTGGTGGCCCCGCGATAACCACCCGGAACCCTTCGCGCAGCACCTCTGCACGGGGTCGGGCCAGCCAATCGCTCAGGGCTGTTTTCAACCCGTCTAGCTGCGCCGAAAGATCGACCGGCAAAAGCGTGACATCGTCCTCATCAGCAAAATCAAGCACGGCTTCCAAATTGGCCGAGACCGCCAAAAGGGCTTCGCGCCACTGCGCAACCTGACGGGAAAAAACGCCCCCCGCCATGGCCATGGCGCTGCGCCGTTGCAATTCGGTTTCGGCACTGAGCAAATCGGCCAGACCTTCCGCCTCTGCCAAATCAATCCGGCCATTGGCAAAAGCGCGACGGGTAAACTCGCCCGGCCCGGCCTGGCGCAAACCCGTAAGCAAGGCCAGTTCCGCCTCCACCACCCCAATCACCGCGCGGCCGCCATGCAAATGCAATTCTGCGACATCTTCACCGGTAACGGTTTGCGGGCCGGGTAACCATAAGACCAATGCCCGATCCAAGGCATTGCCCCGGTTATCGTGCAGCACAGCCGTTGTCGCCCGGCGCGGTTCAGGCAGTCGCCCCGCCAAGCGCCGCAGCGCATCCCCCGCCCGCGGCCCACTAAGGCGGACAATCGCAATCGCCGCTGGCGGCGCACCACTGGACAGGGCAAAAATCGTATCGGTCACGCGCCGTTTATCCCGATGGCCTATTCGGCCTTTTTGGCTTTGCCGCCCAAGCCGCCATCCATGAATTGTTGAAACATTTTCAAACCAAATTCACCCATCGGGGCGACCTGTTTGGCCAGTCCCTGCAATTGTTCGATATTGCCAACCCCCTGCATCGCCTTCGCCACGGCATCCACATAGGCGGCATTGGTCTTGCTCACATCGGGCAGACCCAGAAAACTGCGGGCTTCTTCGGGGGTGCAATCGACCTCAAGATTGATCTTCATGGCGGGCCTTTCTCGCGGCGTTTGATGGCGCAGTGCTGGCACAGGCTCTTGGCAATGTCCATGCGGCGCGGCAAAGGAGGGGCAAGCAAACCCCTTTACCGGAGAATTCCCCATGGCCGAGACCATTCGCATTTCCACGCTTGATGCCAGCCAAACCTTCCCCGCTTATATCGCTCGTCCAACCGGCACACCGCGCGCCGCGGTGATTGTCGTGCAGGAAGTATTTGGGGTGAACCCCGGCATTCGCAAGAAGGCCGATCACTGGGCCGCGCTCGGCTATTTGGCTGTGGCTCCGGAGGTGTTCTGGCGGCAGGGTGAAGGCATCGATCTGGATGCCGATGTGCCAGAACAATTCCAGCAAGCCATTGCCTATATGATGGCCCACGATTTTGCCGCCGGGATCAGCGATATTGCCGCGACTATCCGCTGGATTCGCGAAGACGGTGGCGTCGCCAAGGTTGGCTTGGTTGGCTACTGCATGGGCGGCAAGGTGGCCTATCAGGCGGCAACCCAAACCGATATCGATGCCGCGGTGGGCTATTACGGTGTCGGGATTGATCAGATGCTGGACGATGCCGCCAAGATCACCAAGCCGCTCATGCTACACATCCCAACCGCAGACGGCTTTGTTCCCCCCGAAGCGCAAAAGGCG
>JBEGLE010000083.1:0-3034 GCA_041183725.1 Pseudomonadota bacterium
TGTTTGAACTGCGTGCGGTGGCGCGCAAACACCAGTGCACGGTGGATGAACTGCCCGCCAAAGCTCGTGATATGCGCGCTGCGCTGGATGCGATTGCGGGTGGTGAGGCGGAAATCGCTGATCTGGTGAAGGCGGCTGAGGCGGCTGGGATGGTCTTTCGCACCCGCGCCGAAGCGCTGTCGATCACGCGTGCCGAGGCAGCGCAGCGGCTTGATCAAGCCGTCGCGGCAGAGCTTGGTCCGCTTAAACTCGATGCGGCGCGGTTTCGCACCGCGCTCGCACGATTGCCGGAAGAGCGCTGGGGGCCGGGCGGAATCGATGCGGTGGAATTCCTGATTGCCACCAATCCGGGGGCAGATTTTGGAGCCTTGGCCAAGATTGCCTCGGGCGGCGAATTGTCGCGCTTTATCCTCGCGCTTAAGGTCGCCTTGGCGGAAGAGGGCGGGGCAGCGACCGTGATCTTTGACGAAATCGACCGCGGGGTTGGCGGCGCCGTGGCCTCTGCCATTGGTGAGCGCTTGGCGCGGCTGGCCTCAGGCGGGCAATTGCTGGCGGTGACCCATTCCCCCCAAGTCGCGGCGCGCGGCGGCTTGCATTATATGATCGCCAAATCAAGCGAGGGCACGGTGACGCGCACCTCGGTCAGCCCGCTTGATGCGGCGGGACGGCTTGAGGAAATCGCGCGGATGCTCTCTGGAGCTGCAGTGACACCAGAGGCCCGCGCGCAAGCTGTGCGGTTGCTGGAGGGCGTGTGAAGGTGGCCGAGGCATGAGCCTGTTTGATCTTAGCGAAGCCGAAGCGGCCAATGAACTGATGCGTCTGGCGCGGCAGATTGCCCATCACAATCGCCGCTATCATGCTGAGGACGCACCGGAAATTTCCGATGCCGACTATGATGCCCTGGTGCGCCGAAATGCAGAACTGGAGGCGCAGTTTCCCCATCTGGTCCGCCCAGATTCACCCAGCCAGAAAGTGGGGCATGAGGTTTCAGCATCGCCGCTTTCCAAGGTGACTCACGCGGTTCGGATGATGAGCCTTGATAATGCCTTTTCCGATGAAGATGTGGCGGAATTTGCGGCGCGGGTCAGGCGGTTTTTGGCTCTGGGTGATGATGCCCCAGTGGCGATGACCGCCGAGGACAAGATCGACGGCCTGTCATGTTCGCTGCGTTATGAGCACGGTAAACTGGTTCGTGCGGCAACGCGCGGGGATGGGCAGGTGGGGGAAGATGTGACCGCCAATGTTGCCACCATCAGTGATATTCCCCAGCAATTACAGGGCAATGCTCCTGATGTGTTTGAAATTCGCGGCGAAGTTTTCATGGCCAAGGCCGATTTTGCGGCGCTGAATGCGCGGCAGGAAGCGGCGGGGGACAAATTGTTTGCCAACCCGCGCAATGCGGCTGCCGGCTCTTTGCGACAGAAGGATGCCAGCGTTACTGCCAGTCGGCCCCTGCGATTTT
Source organism: Pseudomonadota bacterium (assembly GCA_041183725.1). GTDB lineage: Bacteria > Pseudomonadota > Alphaproteobacteria > Sphingomonadales > Sphingomonadaceae > Novosphingobium. The sequence goes on from JBEGLE010000083.1 coordinate 1,463, forward strand.
TGGCCCACGGTTGGGGGGCGGCCAGCGCGGTACCGACGGAAACCCAATTTGCCATGATGCAACAGATCGCTGCATGGGGGGTGCCGGTTTCGCCACTGCTGGTGCGTTGCAACGACATTACAACGCTATTGGATCACTATCGCGCCATCGCCCAGCGCCGGGCGGATCTGCCTTATGATATTGATGGCGTGGTTTATAAGGTTGATCGGCTTGATTGGCAGGAGCGTTTGGGCTTTGTCGCCAAGGCGCCGCGCTGGGGCATGGCGCACAAATTCCCTGCCGAGCAGGCCGAGACAGAACTGGAAGCGATCGACATTCAGGTTGGGCGCACTGGCAAGCTGACCCCGGTTGGACGCTTGAAGCCGGTGACGGTCGGCGGGGTGGTTGTGTCCAACGTCACGCTACACAACCGTGATGAGATTGCGCGGCTAGGATTGCGGATTGGTGACCGGATAGTGCTGCAGCGCGCCGGAGATGTGATCCCGCAGGTGGTTGAGAACCTGACCCGGGAAACCGAGCGGGCGGCCTATCATTTTCCCGATCATTGCCCCGAATGCCAATCGGAAGCGGTGGCTGAGGAAGGTGAGGTGGATGTGCGTTGCACCGCGGGGCTGGTTTGCCCGGCGCAGCGGACCGAGCGGCTTAAGCATTTTGTCGCGCGCGGGGCACTGGATATCGAAGGGTTGGGCGAAAAGACCATCGATGAATTTTTTGCGCTTGGCTGGCTGGAAAGCCCGGCTGACATTTTCCGCCTGCGCCGTCGCCGCGATGCCATTTTGGAGCGTGAGGGCTGGAAGGAAAAGTCGGTAGACAATCTTTTGGCTGCGATTGAGGCAAAGCGGCAGCCTGATGCCGCAAGGCTGCTGTTCGCCTTGGGCATACGTCATGTTGGTGTGGTGACAGCCCGCGATCTGATGAAGCGTTTTGTTACTTTGCCCGATTTGCGCCGCGTGGCTGAGCGAGCGCATCAGGGCGATGTGGAAGCCAAGTCCGAACTGATCGCCATTGATGGCATCGGCCCCGCTGTGGTGGAAGCATTGGGGGATTTCTTCCACGAAGCGCACAATTGCCAAGTCTGGGACGATCTTCTGCGCGAAGTTTCGCCTCCTGCTTATGTGGTGGAGACCAAAGATAGCCCGGTTGCGGGTAAAATCGTGGTGTTCACCGGGAAGCTGGAAACGATGAGCCGCGATGAGGCAAAGGCCCAAGCCGAGGCTTTGGGTGCGCGAGCGGCGGGGTCTGTTTCGGCCAAGACGGATCTTTTGGTTGCGGGCCCGGGGGCGGGAAGCAAATTGAAGCAAGCCCAGGCCCTTGGTATCGCCGTGATTGACGAAGCAGGGTGGGCCGAGATTGTTAAGGCTGCCGGATAAGTATTCTTGCCATTTCCCTGTCATGTCCAGTTCATCGCTTGGTAATATAAGGGCGACTGGTTTAGAGGCTCGTTTCAGGGTGACAGAGAATCGGGCCGATAGGGGCCCTGGTTGAAAGAAGGTTTGCGATTTGACTATCTCCTACCTTGTCATGGCTGCGGCCTTGGCGGGATCGCCGGTTGATGCTGGGCCTGCGGTTTCG
>JBEGLE010000084.1:0-3795 GCA_041183725.1 Pseudomonadota bacterium
TGTTCGCGCCACGCTTAAGCGGGTTGCAAATACCGGCAGCCGCTTGCTCATCACTGGCCCTGCGGGATCCGGAAAAGAGGTTGCTGCAAGGCTCCTTCATTCGTGGAGTCCGCGTGCTGGCAGCGCCTTTGTTAGTGTCAACTCCGCGCGCATTACCCCCGAACGTTTCGAGCAAGAGCTGTTTGGTGAGGAACTGGACGGAAAACTTGTGCGCCCTGGCCTGCTAGAGATGGCTGATGGCGGCACGCTTTATTTCGATGAAGTCGCAGAAATGCCCCTATCAACCCAAGCGCGCATTCTGAGGGTGCTAACCGAGCAGTCATTTGTTCGCGTTGGCGGCGCACGGCAGGTGAGGGTGGATGTGAGGGTCGTATCATCGACTTCAAAAAACCTAGAAAAGGAAATCGCCGAGCGGCGCTTTCGAGAAGACCTGTTCTATCGTCTCAATGTTGTGCCTGTTACCATCCCGGCCTTGGCAGAACGGCGGGAAGACATTCCCTCTTTGATTGATTATTATTTTGCGCGTTATGCCGCTGAGCAAGGCGTTGCGCCTCCTAAAATTTCGACAGACGCTATGGCTTCACTGCAAGCTGCTGATTGGCCCGGTAATGTCAGGCAACTGCGCAATGTGGTGGAAAGAACTGTCATTCTAGCACCGCGTGACAAATTAGGTATGATCGAAGCAGATATGCTTCCCCCTGAGATACTGTCTGATCGTGGGAATGGTGATAACGGACTTTCATCCCTTATGGGCGTTCCGCTTCGTGATGCCCGTGAGAATTTTGAGCGCGAATATTTGAAAGTTCAAATTAGGCGTTTTTCTGGCAACATTTCTAAAACTGCCAGTTTTATTGGCATGGAACGCTCTGCTTTGCACCGCAAACTAAAGCTTCTGGGCATGGGAGATAAGCGTGACGAAGATGGGGAGGGGGATGCCCCGGATTCGCCAGATTTGAATGCCTGATTGAAGGGGCAATAAATTTGGTGCCTATTCTCATTTGCCAATTCGTCATCTGACTGTAATTGTGCAGGTGCTAACGGTTTGATTCAGACCTGCCTGTCAAAAGACAAGTCCGGCTCAGCCAGATTGCGGACCGTATTAACGGCCGCCAACAACAAAAGGAGACCGACTGTGACCACCGGTACCAAAACTCTGACCGCCCGCCCTCGGCCCGCGCCTTTGGCGAAGGTTCCCAAGGCAGCCGCCGCGCCTGCAGGGAAAGGTGGCCCCAGTCTGCAAGACCAATTTCTCAATCTCGCCCGAAAAAACAAGATTCCTATCACCATGTTCTTGGTTAAAGGTGTTAAATTGCAGGGCATTGTCACGTGGTTCGATAACTTCTCGATCCTTCTGCGCCGTGATGGGCAAACCCAATTGGTCTATAAGCATGCGGTTTCAACCATCATGCCGAGCCTGCCTATCGATGCAGAACAATTTATTAACGCGGCAGAAGGCGGGAAAAAGGTTCGTCTGCTGCAAGACGTTTTTCTTGCCAGCGTTCGCGCCGCTGCTGTGCAGGTAACCATGTTCTTGGTTAACGGCGTTATGCTGCAAGGCCGTGTCGCGGCTTATGATCTGTTCTGTATGCTGCTGGAACGCGACGGCTATGTCCAATTGGTCTATAAACACGCCGTGTCTACGATCCAGCCGGTAACCCCGGTTGATCTGCAGGGCGAAGACGAGGACGAAGACTGAACCAGTCAGATGATTTAGCCGGTGAAGTCTCGCGCGGCGCGCGGGCTGTCATCGTTTGTCCGTCTTTCAGGGGGAAGGGCGGCGATGGAGACGCGCGCCTTGAAGAAGCCAAAGGCCTCGCCTTGGCGATTGGCTTGGTGGTTGCCGATGGCTTTCTTATTCCCATCCGTGAACCACGGGCAGGCACATTGTTCGGGGAAGGGCAAATTGCCAATATCGAAACCGCCTGCATTATGGGAGAGGCAGAGCTTATCGTGGTTGATGGCTCGCTGTCAGCCATTCAGCAGCGCAATCTGGAAGAGCGCCTTAAGCGTAAGGTAATCGATCGCACGGGCCTGATCCTTGAGATTTTTGGCGAACGCGCGCGCACGGCTGAAGGCCGGCTTCAGGTTGAACTGGCCCATCTGGATTATCAGGCGGGACGTTTGGTGCGAAGCTGGACTCACCTTGAACGGCAACGAGGCGGTTTTGGCTTTCTTGGCGGACCGGGGGAAACCCAGATTGAAGCCGATCGTCGGATGATCCGCGATCGCATGGGCCGGTTGCGCCGAGAATTGGATCAAGTGCGCCGCACCCGCGGGCTGCATAGGCAACGCCGGGGCAAGGCCCCTTGGCCGGTCATTGCCTTGGTTGGCTATACCAATGCCGGCAAATCAACACTGTTTAACCGCCTCACTGGCGCAGATGTTATGGCCGAAGACCTGCTTTTCGCCACGCTGGATCCAACCATGCGCGCCATTCGCCTGCCAGGGGTGGAAAAAGCGATACTATCTGACACGGTGGGCTTCATTTCTGATCTGCCGACACAACTTGTCGCGGCCTTTCGTGCCACCTTGGAAGAGGTTACCGCAGCCGATGTGGTCGTGCATGTCCGCGATATCGCCAATCCTGATAGCTTGGCTCAAAAATTTCAGGTTCTAGAAGTTCTTAAAGACTTGGGACTGCTGGATAGTGAAGATGCGGATAGTCCGCGCATTCCCGTGGTCGAAGTGTGGAACAAGTGGGAATTGTTGGCGCCCGATCAACAGGCTGATCTGGTTCAGGAAAAAGCGCGCAGAAAAGATGATATAATCGTACCTTTATCAGCGCTTACGGGCGAATCTTGCGATGATTTGTTAGTCGCATTGGGGGCGATGCTTACGCTAAAAGCCAAGCTTCATAGCTTTCACATACCGGCTTCTGATGGGCAGCGCATCGCGTGGTTGCATGCCCATGGCGAGGTTCTGCGTGATGAAGATGCTGGGCAAGGGGATAATGGCCCAGAGCGCCGACTAGAAGTACGGCTTGATCCGCGAGAATTAGGGCGTTTTGCGCGCCTCTGATTGCTTGACCGCCTGCCACAGCGCTTCTTTATCGTCCAATGAAAGGTCTGTAAATTTCGTATCCTTAATGGTAGCTATGGATTCCATGCCATTGAATCGTCGTTCAAATTTATCATTTGCATCGCGCAAGGCGTCTTCTGGCGCAATACCAAGTTTGCGCAGCAAATTGACAACGGAAAATAACAGATCACCCGCTTCTTCGCGCCGTGCTGTCTGATCGGGTGCCTCTAGCAGTTCTTGCAATTCCTCGATCACTTTTGCCGCCGGACCTTGGGCGTCCGGCCAATCAAATCCTGTACGAGCGGCTCTCTTCTGTAATTTCTCGGCCCGCATCAAAGCTGGCAGGGCCAAGGCAACACCAGCCAATGCGCCGGTTTCGCCTTTTGCGCTCCGTTCAGTTTGTTTGATCTGTTCCCAGCGCTGTTCGCGGGATTGGTGGTCCGGGCTTCCAGCAAATATATGGGGATGCCGTGATTCCATTTTATCTGAAATGGCATCAGAAATATCGGCAAATGAGAATAAGCCAGCTTCCTCGGCCATTCGACCATGAAAAACAACTTGCAGCAGGAGGTCGCCCAATTCGTCTTTCAGACCTGCCATATCGCCGCGCGCGACTGCATCAGCCACTTCATAAGCTTCTTCAATTGTATAGGGCGCTATGGTCGCAAAGTTTTGGGCCAGGTCCCACTCACATCCGCTCTGCGGATCACGTAGACGTGCCATGATGCGGAGAAGGCGTTCCATAGTGCGACCTATATAAGCTTGATAATATATATT
>JBEGLE010000085.1:0-17166 GCA_041183725.1 Pseudomonadota bacterium
CCTTTGCGATCGCTGATCACCCCGCCAACCTCGGCTGAGCACAGGATGGAATCGGCGCTGGCCTTGATCACCCGCAGCTTCAGCTTGCCATCATCGATCAGCAAGCGCTGACCTTTGTTGAGCACATCAAAGATTTCGGGATGCGGCAGGCAGACGCGGGTATCGTCACCAAGGGTGGGATCACGATCAAAAGTAAAGTGAGAGCCATGGCGGATTACCGCGCGGCCATCCTTAAATTGGCCAACCCGCAGCTTTGGCCCCTGCAGATCGCACAGCACCGCGATGGGGCGGCCAAATTCCTTTTCCGCCGCACGGATGCGTTCAATTGTTTCAGCATGGGTGGCCTGATCGCCGTGGCTCATGTTAACGCGAAAGGCGTCAGCGCCGGCGCGCAGCAGCTTGGCAATCATTTCGGGCGAGCGACTGGCCGGGCCAAGTGTGGCCAGGATCTTTACCTTGCGTCCGCGATGGTCGATCTTAGCCACGGTCATCCCTTCCTGTTCTAGCTGCCCTATGGCAAAGTGATGAAGAAAACCCAAGGATTACCCTATGACTTGCTCAGAAAATACGAATGCAGACATTGGCGATCCGCTGGAAGACCTGCCCGATGCCGTGGCTGCTACTGCCTTTCGTCGCTTGGTGCGTCATTTGCGCCATCGCCATGATGCCCAGAACATCGATTTAATGGGGCTTTCGGGGTTTTGCCGCAATTGCCTGGCCGATTGGATTCAGGACGCGGGTTTTGCCGGCGACAAAGCAGAAGCCCGCGCCCTGATACTGGGCATGCCGTTTGAAACGTGGAAAGCACTCTATCAGACCGAAGCCAGCCCCGAACAGATGGCGCGCATGGCCGAAAGCCTGACCAAGAACGCAGCAGATCATTAATCCGCGCTGATGGGGAGGGATTTCCACAGGGATGTCTTTGCCCGAATCTCCTCACCCGTCTATCGGCCTTGGCAACTGATTCCCTGCACCGGAGATTACCCCATGGCCGAAACAACCGATGATCGCCTGCGCTTGCTGATTGAGCGGGTTGAACGGCTTGAGGAAGAAAAAAAGGGCATCGCGGATGATATTCGCGATGTTTATGCCGAAGCCAAGGCTGTTGGCTATGATGCCAAGATTATGCGCCAGATCGTGCGTCTGCGCAAAATGAAGCCGGATGATCGCCGCGAGATGGAAATGGTGCTGGATACCTATAAGGCCGCGCTGGGCATTGGCTGATTGATTGCCCTTTGGCACCGCCTCGGCTAGGGGCGGCGCATACCAACCCCAGCTAACGGTAAGAACCATGGCAGGCCATTCCAAGTTTAAGAACATCATGCACCGCAAGGGTGCGCAGGATAAAAAGCGTTCGGCGCAGTTTTCCAAGCTTTCCCGCGAAATTACTGTCGCGGCGAAAATGGGGATGCCCGATCCGGATATGAACCCGCGCCTGCGCGCGGCGGTGAATGCCGCCAAGGCGCAGTCGATGCCCAAGGACAATATCCAGCGCGCCATCGACAAGGCCAGCAAGGGCGACGGCGATAATTACGAAGAAGTGCGCTATGAGGGCTATGGCCCCGGCGGCGTGGCTTTGATCGTCGAGGCGCTGACCGATAATCGCAACCGCACCGCCACCAATGTCCGCACGGCCTTTGCCAAGAACGGTGGCAATCTGGGCGCCAGCGGCGCAGTGAGCCATGGCTTTGAACGGCTGGGTCTGATCGAATATCCCGGCACGGTGGGTGACGAAGATACGGTTTTGGAAGCCGCGATTGAAGCTGGCGCTGACGATGTCGAAAGCGATGCGGAAAGCCACGCGATTTGGACGGCGGTTGAAAATCTGCACCCCGTGGCCCGCGAGCTGGAAAAGGCGCTGGGTGAGGCCGAGGCTGTGAAACTGGCTTGGCGGCCCAGCCTGAAAGCCGAAGTGGGTGAGGACGACGCCCGCACGCTGCTTAAGCTGATCGACGTGCTCGACGATGACGATGACGTACAGACCGTTTGGGGTAATTACGAAATCTCTGACGCGGTGATGGAGAAGCTGGGCTGATCATCATCGGCCTTGACCCCTCGCTCAGCTGTACCGGTTGGGGAGTGGTCGCGCGTTCCGGCAACCGCCTGACCCATATTGCCAATGGTCAGGTTAAGACCGATCCGGCGGCGTCGCTGGCGGAGCGCCTGGTGACGCTGGATCGCGAACTGACCGATGTGATCCTTCGCCACGGCCCCGATCAGGGCGCGGTGGAAGAGGTGTTCGTTAACAAAAATCCGCAATCCACCCTGAAACTGGGGCAGGCCCGCGGGGTCTGTCTGCTGGCCTTGGCGCGAGCGGGTATGCCGGTTCATGAATATGCCACGCGGCTGGTCAAGAAAGCCGTGGTTGGCACTGGCGGGGCCGAAAAAGCGCAGGTTCAGGCCATGCTCAAGGTTTTGCTGCCCGGCGTGAAATTGGCCGGGTCTGATGCGGCTGATGCCTTGGCCGTGGCGATTGCCCATGCCCATCTGGTGCGAGGCTAGGCTGCGCGCCATCCTTCGACAGGCGAAGGATGGTAAGAAAACCATGCCGGCCGTTTTCCCCTTCCCCCCTTTATGATGCTGTGCAATAGAACAAACCATGATCGCACGGCTTACCGGCACGCTTGAGGATTCCGGCCCTGATTGGGCGGTGATCGACGTTCAGGGCGTCGGTTATCTGGTCCATTGTTCGGCCAAAACGCTTGCCAGCTTGGGGATTGCCGGGGATCGGGTGACGATCCACACCGAATTGCAGGTTTCGGAAAACGATATGCGCCTGATCGGCTTTGCCAGCGCGGCGGAGCGGGAATGGTTCCGCTTGCTCACGGGTGTGCAGGGCGTGGGCAGCAAGATGGCACTGGCAGTGCTTTCAGCGCTGAATACAGAGGAATTGCAACGCGCTTGCGCCGGGGGGGATGCCGCCATGGTCGCACGGGCGCAGGGGGTCGGGCCCAAATTGGCCAGCCGCATCGTTAACGAATTGCAAGACAAGGCGGGCGGTGTCGCCACCGCGCCCGGCGTGGTTGGCGTGCCGCCTGCGGCCAAGGGTTCGGCCAGCGCTGATGCCGTATCGGCTTTGCAGAACCTTGGCTTTAAACCCAATGTCGCGACCGATGCCGTGGCGCGGGCCTTGGATGAACTGGGCAGTGCGGCCGGGATCAACGATCTGATCCGGGTGGCCTTGAAGAGGGCGGCTGGGTGACCGACAACCCCATCCTGTCCCCCATGCGCCAAGCCGAAGATGTCGATGCGGCGTTGCGCCCCAAGACTTTGTCCGAATTTGTCGGGCAGGCGGCGGCGAAGGACAATCTGCGGGTGTTCATCGAGTCCGCCAAATCGCGGCGCGAGGCGATGGACCATGTGCTGTTCTTTGGCCCGCCGGGCTTGGGCAAGACCACGCTGGCGCAAATTGTCGCGCGCGAACTGGGGGTGGGCTTTCGCGCCACCTCTGGCCCGGTGATCGCCAAATCCGGTGATCTCGCCGCGCTGCTGACCAATCTGGAAGAGGGCGATGTCCTGTTCATTGATGAAATCCACCGCCTTAATCCGGTGGTGGAAGAGGTGCTCTATCCCGCGATGGAAGACCGCGCGCTTGATCTGATCATTGGCGAAGGGCCATCGGCGCGCTCGGTGCGGATTGATCTGCCGCCCTTTACCCTGATTGGCGCGACCACGCGGCAGGGCTTGCTTACCACGCCGCTGCGCGATCGCTTTGGTATTCCGGTGCGGCTGAATTTCTATACCGTGCCCGAATTGGAAAGCGTGGTGACACGCGGGGCCGGGCTGCTGGGCATGGCGATTGAGCCTGAGGGCGCGCGTGAGATTGCCCGCCGCGCCCGCGGCACTCCGCGGGTTGCCGGACGGCTGATGCGCCGGGTGCGTGATTTTGCCCATGTCGCCGGGGATGGCGTGGTGACGCGGGATATTGCCGACAATGCCCTGACCCGGCTTGAGGTGGATAGCCTGGGGCTGGACGCGATGGACCGGCGCTATCTGATGATTATCGCGGTTTTTTACATAGTCTGTCCGGTGGGGGTGGAAACGCTCGCAGCGGGGCTGTCTGAACCGCGCGACACCATTGAGGAAGTGGTTGAGCCCTATTTGATCCAGCTTGGCCTGGTTGCCCGCACCGCGCGCGGCCGCTGCCTGAATGATCGGGCATGGCAGCATCTGGGGCTTGCCCCGCCCACGGGTAGCCAGAACGGCCTATTTGATCAGGACGGCTAGGCGGGGTTGGTGTAATTTTTATCCCGAATACGAAAAGGGCGGCCCCGTAGGACCGCCCTTTGTCTTAGCAAGTATGCCCTGCTGGCAGATTACGCCGCCAGCTTGCGCAGCACATAGTGCAGGATGCCGCCGTTCATGAAGTATTCGACTTCGTTGGCCGTATCGATGCGGCACAGCGCGGTGAAGGTGAAGCTGGTGCCATCCTGACGGGTAACAAGAACTTCGACATCCTGTCGCGGTTGCAGGCTGGCAACCCCGGTGATGGTGAAGGTGTCATCGCCGGTCAGGCCCAGGCTGTCGCGGGTCTGGCCATCCTTGAACTGCAACGGCAGCACGCCCATGCCGACCAAGTTTGAACGGTGAATACGTTCAAAGCTTTCAACGATCACGGCGCGCACGCCCAGCAGGTTGGTGCCCTTGGCCGCCCAGTCACGGCTGGAGCCGGTGCCATATTCCTTGCCCGCCACCACGACCAGCGGGGTGCCGTTGGCCTTGTGCTTCATCGCCACGTCATAGATCGGGGCGATCTCTGCGCCAAAGCGGCTCATGCCGCCTTCAACGCCGGGGACCATTTCGTTCTTGATGCGTATATTGGCAAAGGTGCCGCGCATCATCACTTCGTGGTGGCCACGGCGGGCACCGTAAGAGTTGAAGTCTGCCTTGGCGACCTGATGCTCCATCAGCCACTGGCCAGCCGGGCTATCGGCCTTGATGTTGCCCGCTGGGCTGATGTGATCGGTGGTGATCGAATCGCCCAAGATCGCCAGCGGCTTGGCACCCAGAATATCGGTTACCGGTGCCGGGGTCATGGACATGCCCTCGAAATAGGGCGGGTTGGCGACATAGGTCGAACCGGCGCGCCACGAATAGGTTTCCGAACCGGTGACGTTGATCGCCTGCCAGTGCTTATCGCCCTTGTAGACGTCGGCATAACGGGCGCGGAACATGGCGCGATCCATGCAGGTGGCCATGGTGGCAAACACTTCGTCGTTGCTCGGCCAGATGTCCTTAAGGAACACGTCTTGGCCGTCCTTGCCTTTGCCAATCGGGGTGCTGACGAAATCATTAATCACCGTGCCCTTCAGCGCATAGGCAACCACCAGTGGCGGCGATGCGAGGAAGTTGGCGCGCACGTCAGGCGATACGCGGCCTTCGAAGTTGCGGTTGCCCGAAATGACGGCTGCGGCAACCAGGCCGTTTTCGTTGATCGCCTTGCTGATCGGATCAGACAGCGGGCCAGAGTTGCCGATGCAGGTGGTGCAGCCATAGCCAACCAGATTGAAGCCAACGGCATCAAGGTGGCTCTGCAGACCGGCCTTGTTGAGATAGTCGGTAACCACCTGCGATCCGGGGGCCAGCGAGGTCTTGACCCACGGTTGGGGCTTAAGGCCCAGTTCGTTGGCTTTCTTGGCAACCAAACCAGCGGCCACCAGCACGCCGGGGTTCGAGGTGTTGGTGCACGATGTGATCGCCGCGATCACCACGTCGCCATCGCCCAAATCAAAGTCTTTGCCCTCAACCGGAACGCGTGACTGCACCTTCTTATACGTGTTGGCGAGATCGGCGTTGAACACGTCGTCCACTTGGGTCAGGTCTACGCGGTCTTGCGGGCGCTTGGGGCCGGCAAGGCTGGGCACCACCGTGCTGATATCCAGTTCCAACGTGCTGGAGAAGATTGGTTCCACCGCAGGATCGATCCAGAAGCCCTGTTCCTTGGCATAGGCTTCAACCAAGGCGATCTGGTCTTCTTCGCGGCCCGTCAGGCGCAGGTAGTCCAGCGTCTTGTCGTCGATGCCAAAGAAGCCGCAAGTGGCGCCATATTCGGGGGCCATATTGGCCAAAGTCGCGCGATCAGCCAAGGTCAGCGCTGCCAGACCGGGGCCAAAATATTCCACAAAGCGGCCAACCACACCGTGCTTGCGCAGCAGGTTGGTGCAGGTCAGCACCAGATCGGTAGCGGTGACGCCTTCTTTCAATGCGCCGGTCAGCTTGAAGCCGACCACTTCGGGGATCAGCATGGAAACCGGCTGGCCCAGCATGGCCGCTTCGGCTTCGATACCGCCAACGCCCCAGCCCAGAACGCCCAGGCCATTAACCATGGTCGTGTGGCTGTCGGTGCCAACGCAGGTATCGGGATAGGCCACCGTCACGCCGTTCTGATCGGTTGAGGTCCAGACAGTCTGGGCGATGTTTTCCAGATTCACCTGATGGCAAATGCCGGTGCCCGGCGGCACGGCGTAGAAATTGTTGAGCGACTTGGAACCCCACTTGAGGAAGTCATAGCGTTCCATATTGCGCTGGTATTCGATTTCGACGTTTTCTTCAAAAGCCTTGGGGTGGCCGAATTCGTCAACCATCACCGAGTGATCGATGACAAGGTTTACCGGAACCAGCGGGTTGATCCGCGAGGTGTCGCCGCCCAGCTTGGCAATGGCATCGCGCATGGCTGCCAGATCGACGACGCAGGGTACGCCGGTGAAATCTTGCAGCAGCACGCGAGCCGGACGATACTGAATTTCGTTCTGCGATTCACTGGGGTTCTTCTGCCAGTCAGCCAAGGCCTGAATATCGCTGGTGGAAACGGTGAAGCCGCCATCTTCAAAGCGCAGCAGGTTTTCCAGCAGGACCTTCATCGAGAACGGCAGGCGCGAGATGTCACCGATCTTGGCCGCCGCTTTCTTCAGGGAATAGTAAGCAAAGTCTTTGCCACCAACGCTGAGCGTGCTGCGTGTGCCGAGCGAGTCCTGTCCAACCTGGGTCATGCCGCTATGTTCTCCTGAAAGGGTGTCTAAAAGGGTGAAGGCCACTAAAGAATCGCACCGCTGGGCTGCGGCAGGATTGGCCGAATGTCGGCGCTGCCGATGGCCTTTCGCGCGCGCGGCGTCAAGGGGCGGGCGGCGCGAAAATCAGGCAAATGCGCCGATAATGGGGGCTTTAGGGGGCCGTGGCTGCCTTTGGCCCGCGTGTGCCGATCAAGCAGCCGGTAACGATCAGCGCCGCGCCAGCCAGGGTTCCGGCGGTCAGCCCTTCGGCAAACCACAGCCAGCCCATCAGCGCCGCCCAGACAAAGGCGGTATATTCGATGGGCAGCAGCACCTGCGCCTCGGCCCGGGCATAGGCCCAAGCCAGCAGCATTAACGATGCCGTGGCCAGCACCGCAGCCAAGGCAAGGTCAGACCAAGCCCCGGCTTGCGGCATGATCCATAGCCAAGGGGCCAGCGGCAGCAGCGACAGGGCAACAAACAGGTTCTGAAACACCGCCACTTCGGAGGGAGAGGCCAATTGGGCTTGTTTGCGCTGCAGCACGAGGTTCCAAGCATAGAGCACAGCGGATAAGAAGATGGCGGCAATCCCGCGGATCGCTTCCCCCTGCATCGGCGCGCCTGTGATCCGTTCGGCGGCGATCAGGCTGACCCCGGCCAGCCCCATTAACGAGGCGATGATCGCCGCTTTGCGCACCCGTTCGCCCAGCATCACGGCGGCCAAATAGAGCGCGATCAGCGGCGCCATGAATGACAGCGCCATGCCTTGCGCCATCGGGGTGCGGACCAAGCCATAAAAGAACGTGGTTGCCATGCCCGCGCAAACCACCCCGCGCAGCGCGTGCAACCGCAGAATTGCCGATGTTGGCCACCGTCCGCCCCGCGCCCGCCAGATCAGCGCGATAACCAGACCGGCCAAAACAGAGCGAACCAGCATGGCGCTGAACACCCCGCCGGCAATCGCCGCCCGTTTCATCAGCGCATCCATGATCGAAAACAGCGCAATCGCCACCACGGCGGCGGCGATAGGCATGACTGGATGATCGCGGTGCATAGGCGGTCATTAGGTAGGGCAAACGGTTTCGTCACCCAGCCCTTGCAATTCATCCCCGTGAAAGGCGGATGCGCTTAAACCAGAATGGTTGCTGGCGGGCCGCGAAACGGGCATGGAGTATTTGGTGGCAGGCAGCACTGGCAGCCCCGCCTTCTGACAGGTGAGATTTTGCACATGACGGCTTTTCGGTATCGCTTCCTTGGCACTGTTGCGGCGCTTAGCCTTGCGGCCGCGGCGCAGGCCGAACCGGGAGCCGCGGCTGCTCCTGCGCCAGCCCCAACGCCTGCCAGCCCTGCGCCTGCCAGCCCTGCTGCGGCGCAACCGGTTTCAGCGCCCATGGCGGCAAAGGGACAAGTCGCCCCCCCTGCGCTCAGCGCGGTCTTGGCCACGCCCATAATGCATTGGCCCTTGGCCGATGCCCGGCTGTTGCTGGACACGATCCGCACGATTGGGCGCGAGGGCCTGATTCCTTCAGATTACAACCCCACTGCGCTGCAAGCCGCGATTACCGCAGGGGAAGGATCGGATCTCGATACCGTAGCCAGCACCAGCTTCACGTGGCTGACCGAAGATCTGCGCGATGGGCGCACGCCAATGAAGGCGCGGGTGCAATGGTTCGCCTTTGACAAAGACATGGATGTTTACCCCACGATGCAGGTTATGGCGCGGGCCTTGGCCAGCCATGATATTGCCGGAACCTTGGCTGGGCTGGACCCGACCTATCCGGACTATGCGGCGTTGAAGCAGGCCTTGGTCACGACCCCAGTGGCCGATCGAAAGACCCGCGCCTTGATTCGCGCCAATATGGATCGCTGGCGCTGGTTTAGCCGTGATCTGGGTGAATTTTACCTGATGACCAACGTGCCGGAGTTTCAACTGCGTCTGGTGCGCCGTGATACGATCGTGCGCACCTATCGGACCATTGTCGGCAAGCCCGGCAAGACCGCCACCCCGCAGCTTTCGGAACTGGTGCAGGGGGTGATCTTTAACCCGACTTGGACCGTGCCGCAGTCGATCGTCAAAGGCGAAGGTCTGGGGGCAAAGCTGATCGCCGATCCGGCCAAGGCTAAGGCCGAAGGCTATGCGGTCACAAAATCTGCCGATGGCACGATCACCGTGGTGCAGCAGCCGGGGCCGAACAATTCATTGGGTTATCTCAAGCTGGATATGCCCAATGCCCATGCGATCTTCCTGCACGATACGCCGTCACGCAACCTGTTCAACGCGCCGTTCCGGGCGCTGAGCCACGGCTGTGTGCGGACCGAGCGGGCGACCGAGCTGGGCATTGCCCTATCGATCATCGGCGGCGGCCGGACGGCGGATGAAGCTGCCGCGATCAGCGCCTCGCGCAAATATACCAAGGTGCCGATGGATAAGCGGCAGATGCCGGTTTACATCGGTTACTTCACCATGGCCAAAAGCATCGACGGGCAAATGAAGCCTTTCGCCGACATCTATGGCCGTGATGCCCCGGTGCTCGCTAGCTTCGCCGCCCCGCGTGAGGTGAAGACCGGGCAGCGGACAAGTTCTGAAAAGGTGGAAGCGATTGCTGAACCGGGGGTTTAATCCCCCTGTAAGCCCAAGGGCAGTGGTTTAGGCGATGCCCAATTTGTCGGCATAGATCAGACGGCCGCCCGACAGGTTCCACAAGGCTTCAAAGAAATCGCCCTCTGCCATGGCAAAGCAGCCTTCGCTGCGGCCCAATTTGCCGTATTTTTCCAGCATATCGGGATTGGCATACCACGCCGGATGGATCACGATGGCGCGATCCAGCGCATTGGAATTTTCCGGATCCTCTCCGCCCAAACGGATAGAGGTGCCATATTTGCCCTTGTACCATTCGTAACTCACGAAGGCGCCGCGCGATGTGGCGTTAGAGCCAATGTCGTTTGAAAAGGTCTTGAGGAAGCCATCATGCTCAGGGTCCGAGCCGCGCCCATGCGCGACGAGGAACGAGCGGACCTCGCCCTTTTCCAGATTGGCGAAGTGGAAACGGGGCTGCGCGCTGGGCAGGCCGAAATCGGCGACAGCGGCAATATCGCGGCGCCACAGCTTTTCGCCCATCCGTTCAACCTGCTCTTTGGCGACGGCAAGAATGCGGCGATGTTGATCGGTAATGGCATAGGGCTGGGCGAAAAGGCGCGTGGGCACAGCAAGGCCTACCCCGGCGGCGAGGCCTGTCTTGATAAGGCTGCGGCGATCAAATCGCGTCATAAACAGTCCCTAGTGCAGCGCGGGTGTCTCCGGGCTGAACGGCCCTTTTTAGCCGATTTCTCCGCTTTTGGCTAGACCTAGAAGTGCGGGGCCATCTACCCGCATTACGGTCCACTCATCCATCGGCCTTGCTCCCAGCTTGCGATAGAACCCAATGGCCGGTGCATTCCAATCCAAAACCCACCATTCCAACCGGGCGCAGCGGCGCTCAACCGCCAGGGCGGCAAGGTGTGCCAGCAGTGCGCGACCCAGCCCGCAACCGCGCGCTTCGGGCCGCACAAACAGGTCTTCCAAATAGAGGCCGGGGCAGCCTTCAAAGGTGGAGAAATTGTGAAAGAACAGGGCAAAACCCTGCGGCGCGCCATCCACTTCGCCAATCACCACTTCGGCCATCGGGCGCGGGCCGAAAAGATAGTCGCCAAGTCTTGCTTCATCGAAGCGGACTTTATGCGCCAACTTTTCAAATTCCGCGAGATCCCGGATCAGGCTGGCGATCAGCGGTAGGTCTGCCGCAATGGCGGGGCGGATTGACAGGGTCATGCGGCAGCTTGGGCTTCCAGTTCGGCAGCCTTGGCCTTAACCAAGCTGACGATATGATCGAGCATGGCTTCGCTGGAAATATGGTGATCGGTGACGCCGGACAGATAAACCATGTGTTTGCCATTGCCGCCGCCGGTCAGGCCAATATCGGTCTCGCGCGCTTCGCCGGGGCCGTTGACCACGCAGCCAAGCACCGAGAGCGACAGCGGGGTTTTGATATGTTGCAGCCGGTCTTCCAAGGCTTCCACCGTGCGGATCACATCAAAGCCTTGCCGGGCGCAAGACGGGCATGAAACAACCCGCACCCCGCGGGTGCGCAGCCCCAGACTTTTCAGGATTTCAAAACCGACTCGCACTTCTTCTTCGGGTTCGGCAGACAGCGACACGCGCACCGTATCGCCAATGCCCGCCCACAGCAGATTGCCGATCCCGATTGCGGATTTCACTGTGCCGCCTATCAGCCCTCCGGCCTCGGTAATGCCCAGATGCAGCGGGCAATCCACCGCTTCGGCTAAACCCATATAGGCCGCAACGGCAAGGAATACGTCAGAGGCTTTAACTGCCACTTTGTATTCATGAAAATCATGGTCTTGCAGCAGCTTGATGTGATCCATCGCGCTTTCGACCAAGGCTTCGGGGCAGGGCTCGCCGTATTTTTCCAGCAAGTGTTTTTCCAAACTGCCGGCATTCACCCCAATGCGGATGGCGCAGCCATTGGCCTTGGCGGCGCGGACCACTTCGGCCACCCGCGCGCTTGATCCGATATTGCCGGGGTTAATGCGCAGGCAGGCCGCCCCAGCATCGGCGGCTTCTAATGCGCGTTTATAATGAAAATGAATGTCAGCGATCAGCGGCACCCGTGCGGCGCGCACAATCTCGGCAAAAGCGGCGGTGCTGGCTTCATCGGGACATGACACGCGGATCAGATCGGCTCCGGCCTCTTCGCAGCGGCGAATCTGGTCGATTGTCGCCTTGGCATCAGAGGTCAGGGTGTTGGTCATGGTCTGAACCGTGATCGGCGCATCGCCGCCCACAGGAACCGCCCCGACCATGATCTGACGGCTGCTGCGGCGGGTTATATCGCGCCAGGGGCGGATTGAAGACATCGGAAAATCCAAGCCTGTTTTATGGGGTGGCGCAGGGCCGGTGGCACTTGGCCAAGGCCCATAGCAGCTTGCCGCAAGGTTTGAAAATCAAAGCATCCGCGCGAAGAGAAATTCCTCGTCAAGCTGTTCGCCAACCGCAAAGGTGATGTCGGCCACTTTGGCAAAGCCATAGCGGCTGTAAAACCGTTGGGCGCCGTCGTTGCCGCTCCAAACCGATAGCTGCATTTCATCGCACTTGCGGCTGGCGGCTGTGCCCAGCGCCCAGTCCATCAGGGCCGCACCGATGCCAAGTCCGGTTGCCGCCGGGGCGGTATAGAGCTGTTTCAATTCGATCACATTGCGGCCGCGCGCATGATCGGGAAAGCCGCAGGTCAGACCCAGTTTGCAATAGGCCAGCAGTTCGCCATCGCGTTCGGCCAATTGATACAGCCGGTTGGGATTGGCCAGTTCTGCGGCCACAGCCATTGGCGCGTGGACCTCTTCCAGAAAATCGGAAAGGTCTGCGGGCCGATAGAGATAGCCGAATTTGGCAACGAAGCTGTCGATACCAAGCTTTGAGATTGCATCAATATCGGCCGCAGTAGCGGCGCGCAGAAGGGGTGTGATCATTGGTTTCCTGCGGCTGTCAGGGTTTATGTAAGGTTGTGCGCGATCAGGTAAAGTGTTGGAAAATCCATTCCGCGATCAGGGCGGGTTTGGCCTCGTCCTCAATCTCAACGGATACCTCAACCTTCATCTGCCATTGACCAGGGCGCTTTTCTGTCAGTTCTTGCAGCACGAAATGGCCACGAACCCGCTTGCCGGAATGGACCGGGGAAATGAAGCGCACCTTGTCAAAGCCATAGTTGACCGTCAGCTTGGTTTCGAACGGGGGAATACCCGTTGCCCCCATGGCGGCCAGCATCGATAGGGTTAAAAAGCCATGGGCAATCGTGCCGCCAAAAGGCGTTGCCTTGGCCTGTTCGGGATCGACATGGATAAATTGGTGGTCTTCGGTGCAATCAGCAAAAGCATCAATGCGGCTTTGATCCAGTAAATGCCAAGCAGACAGGCCGATGGTTTGGCCGACTTGGCGGGCCAGGTCTTCAATCTGCATGATGCGCGCTCCTTCTCTTAGGACTGGTAGACTATACTTGGCCTAATCGCATGCAGGGCGCAACGATCGGTTGTAAGCCGGTTTAGACGGGCCATCGTCTGGGGTTTGAATAGCTATGCAGCCAAGCAATGCCGCCTGTACAGCGCCAAAAAATAGCTTCGCAGTTGCAAAAACATGATCGTGTCGCCATGGGGTTTCCTTCGCGCAACTGGGCCTCTTTTTGGCACAGGTGTGAGTCGCTTTTGATTCTTGGTGAAGCCCTCTGGTTTCACCAGCTTAGTACAGGACGGGTTTATAGATGGCTTTTCCGGCACCCCAAGGCCTTTACGATTCGCGCAATGAGCATGATGCCTGCGGTGTGGGCTTTGTTGCCCATATTAAAGGCACCAAAAGCCATGCAATCGTCTCGCAGGCACTGGAAATCCTGAAAAATATTGACCATCGCGGTGCCGTTGGCGCCGATCCCCTGCTGGGCGATGGGGCCGGTATTCTGATTCAAACCCCTGATGCTCTGTTCCGCAAGTGGGCGACCAAAGAAGGTCTGACCCTGCCAGCCGCGGGTGACTATGCCGTGGCCATGTGCTTCCTGCCGCAGGATCAGGCCTCGCGCGATTTCATTGTCGGTATCTTTGAAAAGTTTATCGCCAAAGAAGGCCAGCGCCTGATTGGCTGGCGCGATGTGCCCGTGACCTTGGATGGCTTGGGCAAGGCGGTGATCGACCAGATGCCGGTGATCCGCCAGTGCTTTGTGGCCCGCGGCGAAACCTGTGAAGATCAGGACGCGTTTGAACGCAAGATTCTGGCGATCCGCAAGCAGACCCAGAACCCGCTTGCTGCCTTGGCCGAAAAGCATGGCATGCCGGGCTTGACCGAGCTTTATATGCCCAGCTTCTCAAGCCGGACCGTGGTGTACAAGGGGTTGCTGCTGGCAACGCAGGTTGGCAGCTTCTACGACGATCTGCGCGATCCCGATTGCGTTTCGGCGCTTGGCCTTGTTCACCAGCGGTTCTCGACCAACACCTTCCCCAGTTGGAAGCTGGCGCACCCCTATCGCTTCATCGCCCATAACGGTGAAATCAACACTGTGCGCGGCAACGTCAACTGGATGAACGCGCGCCGCCGCACCATGGAATCGGACCTGCTCGGCCCCGATCTCGATAAGATGTGGCCGCTGATCCCGCATGGTCAGTCTGATACGGCTTGCCTTGATAACGCTTTGGAACTGCTGCTTGCCGGGGGCTATTCGCTGGCCCACGCGGTGATGATGCTGGTGCCGGAAGCTTGGGCGGGTAACCCCCTGATGGATCCGGCGCGCCGGGCGTTCTACGAATATCACGCCGCGCTGATGGAACCTTGGGATGGCCCAGCCGCCGTGGCCTTTACCGATGGCCGCCAGATTGGTGCCACGCTGGATCGCAATGGCCTGCGTCCCGCCCGCTTCTTGGTCACCGATGATGATCTGGTGGTCATGGCTTCGGAATCGGGCGTTCTGCCGATCAAGGAAGAAAACATCGTTCGCAAATGGCGGCTGCAACCGGGCCGTATGCTGTTGATCGATTTCGCAGAAGGCCGGATCATCGAGGATGAAGAGCTCAAGACCCAGCTCGCCGCCGCCGCGCCTTACGAAGCTTGGTTGGAAGCTGCGCAGTATAACCTAAAAGATCTGAAACTGGTTGAACCCGATCAGGCGCAGGTGGCGGTTGAAACCACCAGCCTGCTCGATCGCCAGCAGGCCTTTGGTTATACGCAAGAAGACGTGAGCAAGTTCCTGGAACCGATGGGGGCCAAGGGCGAAGATCCGATTGGCTCGATGGGCACCGACACGCCGATTGCCGTGCTGTCCAGCCGTTCGCGCCTGCTTTACGATTACTTCAAACAAAACTTTGCCCAGGTCACCAACCCGCCGATCGACCCGATCCGCGAGGAATTGGTGATGAGCCTTGTCTCGATGATCGGCCCGCGCCCGAACCTGTTGGGCCACGGCGCTGGCAGCCACAAGCGTTTGGAAGTCGATCAGCCGATCCTGACCAACGAAGACATTGCCAAGATCCGCTCGGTTGAAGCCACGCTGGATGGCGCCTTCCGCACCGCGACAATCGACATCACGTGGGATGCCGCCAGCGGTGCCGAGGGGCTGGAACTCGCGGTGAAGGAAATGTGCTGGGCAGCGGTCGATGCCGTTCTGGATGACAAGAACATCTTGATCCTGTCCGACCGCGCGCAGGATGCCAACCGCATTCCGATGCCGGCCTTGCTGGCAACCGCAGCGGTTCACCACCACTTGGTAGAAAAGGGCCTGCGTATGCAGACCGGCTTGGTGGTGGAAACCGGCGAAGCGCGCGAAGTGCATCACTTCTGCGTGCTGGCTGGCTATGGCGCCGAAGCGATCAACCCCTATGTCGCCTTTGAAACCTTGGAAGACATCCGCATCCGCAAGGACTTGCCGCTGGATGCCAAGACGGTTCATAAGAACTATATCAAGGCGGTGGGCAAGGGCATCCTGAAGGTCATGTCTAAGATGGGTATTTCTACCTATCAGTCCTATTGCGGGGCACAGATTTTTGATGCCGTGGGTTTGAACACCCCCTTCATCGAAAAGTACTTCACCGGCACGGCCACGACGATTGAAGGCGTTGGTTTGGATGCGATCGCGGAAGAGACCGTCCGCCGTCACGCGGCCGCCTATGGCGACAACCCGATCTATCGCAATATGTTGGATGTCGGCGGCATGTATGGCCTGCGTCTGCGCGGTGAAGAGCATGCTTGGACGGCGCAGAACATTGCTTCGTTGCAGCACGCTGTGCGCGGTAATGTCCCCGAAAAGTACAAGGAATTTGCCGAAACGATCAACGATCAGTCCACCCGGATGCTAACCATTCGCGGGCTGATGGATTTCAAGCGGGCCGACCATCCGCTGGATATTTCCGAAGTTGAACCGGCCAGCGAGATTGTGAAGCGTTTTGCCACCGGGGCGATGAGCTATGGCTCGATCTCTTGGGAGGCACACACCACCTTGGCCGTGGCGATGAACCGCATTGGCGGCAAGTCGAACACCGGTGAAGGCGGCGAGGATCCGGCGCGCTTCACTCCGATGGCGAATGGCGACACCATGCGTTCGTCGATCAAGCAGGTGGCCTCGGGCCGCTTTGGCGTGACCACTGAATACCTCGTCAATGCCGACGACATCCAGATCAAGATGGCCCAGGGCGCCAAGCCCGGTGAAGGTGGCCAGTTGCCGGGTGACAAGGTGGACAAGACCATCGGCAAGACACGTCATTCCACCCCGGGCGTTGGTCTGATTTCGCCGCCGCCGCACCACGATATCTATTCGATCGAAGATTTGGCGCAGCTGATTCACGATCTTAAGAACGTGAACACCGGTGCGCGCATCTCGGTTAAGCTGGTGTCGGAAGTGGGCGTTGGCACGGTGGCCGCGGGCGTTTCCAAGGCCCGTGCCGATCATGTGACGATTTCTGGCTATGAAGGCGGCACCGGCGCTTCGCCGCTGACATCGCTGACCCATGCCGGTTCGCCGTGGGAAATCGGCTTGGCCGAAACCCAGCAGACCCTGCTGCTCAACGACCTGCGCAGCCGCATTGCGGTGCAGGCCGATGGCGGTATCCGCACCGGCCGCGACGTGGCGATTGCCGCCTTGCTGGGGGCTGACGAATTTGGCTTTGCCACGGCGCCGCTGATTGCAGCGGGCTGCATTATGATGCGCAAGTGCCATCTTAACACCTGCCCGGTTGGCGTTGCCACCCAAGATCCGGTGCTGCGCGCGCGCTTTACCGGCCAGCCGGAACATGTGATCAACTACTTCTTCTTTGTTGCCGAAGAGCTGCGGGCGATCATGGCCGAACTGGGCTTTAAGACGATCGCCGAGATGGTCGGCCGGGTCGATAAGCTGGAAACCCATGCCGCGATCACCCATTGGAAGGCCAAGGGCATTGACCTTTCGCGTCTGCTTCACCGGGTTGAACCGGTTGCTGGCACCACGCTGAACTGGAGCCTGACCCAAGATCATGGGCTGGATAAGGCGCTGGACAATGATCTGATCGCCGCGGCTGCTGATGCGCTGGATGCCAAAAAGCCGGTGCTGATCGAGCGTCCAGTGATCAACGTCAACCGCACGGTTGGTGCTATGCTTTCGGGCGAAGTGGCCAAGCG
>JBEGLE010000086.1:0-13007 GCA_041183725.1 Pseudomonadota bacterium
ACGGGGGATGGCACCACAATCGGCGCAGTTCCGCTGATTCGTTCTTGCGGGCGCTTGGCCAAGGACGGATAACCGTTTTTCGATCCGCAACCGGACAAGAGCAAAGCGGCAAGGGCTAAGGAAGCAAAGGGGCGGATCATAGCACTGCCATACCGCGCCCTGCGACAAAGCGGAAGGGGTGCTTCCGGCGTTGACAGGGGGGGGAGCTTGCCTTAGGGGCGGCGCTTCTTCCGAACCCCCTGCCTTGGCGGGGGAGATTCGGCGTTTCGTGGATCACACTTTCCCAAACGGGTTTGGTTGAACAGCGGGACGATCAGACAATTACGCCTTACGGCCTATAGAATTGGAATAGGGTTCATGTTCGCAGTCGTGCGTACGGGCGGCAAGCAATACCGGGTTGCCGCCGGAGACAAGATCGCGGTTGAAAAGCTGGCTGGTGAAGCTGGCGAAACAATCACGCTCAGCGATGTCTTGCTCGCTGGTGATGGCGGCGAGATCAAGGACGCCGCTGGCGTTGTGGTCTCGGCTGAAATCATCGCGCAAGCCAAGAGCGAAAAGGTCGTGGTGTTCAAGAAGCGCCGCCGCCATAACTATCGTCGCAAGAACGGCCATCGTCAGCAGCTTACCCTGCTGCGCATCATGGCGGTTGGCGCAGAAGCAAAGAAGGCTGCGCCCAAGAAGGTTGCCGCCGAAGCCGCTCCTGCTGCTGAAGCGGAAGCCAAGCCTGCCAAGAAGGCACCGGCCAAGAAAGCCGCGCCTAAGGCCGCTGAATAAGAATTCGGAGTAGTATACCATGGCACATAAAAAAGCAGGCGGCTCATCGCGTAACGGTCGCGACTCAGCCGGCCGCCGCCTTGGCGTTAAGAAGTTCGGCGGTCAGGAAGTGATCGGCGGCAACATCATCATTCGTCAGCGCGGCACCCGCGTCTATCCCGGCGCCAATGTTGGCATCGGCAAGGACCACACGCTGTTCGCCCTCACCGAAGGCCGCGTGCGCTTTCATGATGGCAAATTGGGCCGCAAATACGTCTCGGTCGATATGGCGCAAGCCGCCGAATAAATCGGACAGGTCTTTGGGCGCTGTCCTTTAACGGATAGCCCCCAAACCGAACCTTGGGTTCGGTTGAAAGAGGGAGAGGGGCAACCCGTCTCCCTTTTTTTATGTCTCCCTCAGCCATCAAGCCGTCTGAATGCCGCAGGCAGAAGGGCGGAGTGTGATCGTAACGCTATTGTCATGCGCGCAGACTAAGCGGCGCAGGCAGGGGCCTGAGTGGAGTGGGATTAATGTTCATTCGCAGCGAAAGATTGTTCCTGCGGCCCGGTTGGTCAGAGGACTGGCAGGAACTATTTGCCCAGATGGCAGAGGAAGGCGATGCGCGTCTTCGGTCGCCCTATACGCCCAAGGTTGCCCAGCGGCTTGCCGCTCTGCCGCAGGACCGGCTTTGCCCCAATTTCCTTGTGACTTTGCCGGGGGTTGATGGCGCGCGGGTGATTGGTTGCGTTGGTCTTTCGGCCACGGCCACGGGCGCAGAACTGGGCTATTGGATCGGCCAAGACTATTGGGGGCGGGGCTATGCCACCGAAGCGGCGCGGGCCGTCTTGCGGCTGGCGCGCACTTTGGGCCACCGCAGCCTGCAGGCCACACATTTTGTCGACAACCCGGCATCTGCCCAAGTCTTGTGCAAGGTTGGTTTTGTCCCAACCGGCCAGATCGAACAACGCTATAGTTCGGCGTGCGGCGGCATGGCTCCGGCATTGGTCTATGCCATCAGCCTGGGCGAACCAAGCGATTGCGATGGCGGCGATGATGCCGGTGCGGCCCTGCGCGCGGCCTGATCGTAGGGTTTAAGCCGTAGCGGGTTGGGCGCTGGGTTCTGTCTTGGCAATCAGGGCGTGGTCATCGTGGTTCCACGGATGGAAGCCCGGCAGGAAATAGGCGATCCACGCCGGGATCAGCCGCCGCAAGACGCCGGGATAGCCCAGCAAATACCAGAACAGCCGCAGAGTGATCCGCCAGCCGCTCAGGCCATCTTGGCGCAGCAGATCAAGCGTATCGCGGATGCGCTGCGGAATGAAGTTGCCGGTGATGGTTAACATCGTCAGGGCTTTGACCATCCAGCGTTTGCGGCGCGGCCAAGCGCGGGTGGCGTGCAGCCAAGTGTCATAGGCCACAGCCTTATGCTCAATCTCTTCAATCGCGTGCCAGCGCCACATCGCGGCCAGATCGGCTTCTGCGTGATCCATCAGCCCTGGCGTGACCAGCAGCAGATGGGCCATGATCGCGGTGAAATGCTCCAGCGCCATGGTCGCCGCCAGATTCACCACCGGCGGACGGCCCTTGGCTATGTCCAGCATGTGAATGACATGGGCATCGATGCGTGAAAGATCATAACCGGCATCGGCAGCCGCCTTGTTGAAGGCCAAATGCTCGCGGCTGTGGCTCACCTCTTGGCGAATGAAATCGCGGATCTGCGCTTCCAATTGGGGCGGGGTGCCTGCGCGAAAGGGCTTGATCGATTCGATAAAAAAGGCCTCGCCGCGCGGGAAAGTGGCAGACAGTGCCGTGTGCCAAGCTTGCGAGACCGGATCAGCCAGCCAGTTGCGACCTGATCGTTTTGCCCTATTGAAACGCCAGTCACGCACCGTAATGCTACCCCTGCTGTCTGCCAGCTTCCGCTCCGTTTCGCCTCGCATCTTGCAGCTTTCCAATTCGTTTATGACAGTATAGCTCACATTCATGTCAACGCGACGTCGTCTATCCCCTGAAGAGAGTCGGGCCGAGGCGCTGGTTGTTGCCCGTGCCTTGCTGATCGAATCGGGGCCTTTAGCCGTAACGCTTAAGGCTGTTTCGGCCCGCCTTGGCCGGTCTCACGCCAATCTTCTCTATCACTTTGGTTCTGCGGCCGGGCTACAAAGCGCCTTGGCTAAGGATATGTCCATTACCATTTGCGCCGCGATTGCCCAAGCGGTGATCGCATCTGTGTTCAAAACCCAGCCCCCGCGTGCTTTGGTCGATTTGGTCTTTGATATATTTGGCAAACAGGGTGGCGGGCCTTTGGCGAGCTGGTTGCTGTTATCTGGCGTTGATGATCCGTTGGAACCGATTGTTGGTCCGATTGCTGCAATGGCTGATGGCTGGTGCAGCTTTGATCCCGGATCCATCCGCAATATCATTCTCATTATGGTGACCATGGCGCTGGGCGATTCGCTGATTGGAGCGCCGCTGAGCCAGAGGCTCTCTTTACCGCGGGATAGTGCACGTGATGCTGCCGAAGCGATTTGGATCGACTGGCTAAAGCGGGAAATGTGGCGCGACGAGGCCGCTTAATCCGCCGCAATCCAATCTGGCCGAAATTCCGCAGGAATATCTTCTACCCGCATATGGTCCACCGCCAGATTAAGCTGCGGATAGGGTGCGCGCTGGCGGGCGGGGGCTGATCGGCCCAAAGGCACCACGATAAGGCGGCGGTTGATTTTCTGCCGCCAGTTCATCCGGGCGGTGTTTTCCTGACCGATATAGCAGCCCTTGGTGAAAGAAACGCCGTTCAACTCAGCGGCATTGCATTCCAGCCACAGGGTTTCACCATCGCCCAGCTCTGCGCGGCCTTCTGCCACCCCAAGGGCCAAACGATGGCTAAGCCAGGCATCGTCAGCCGTTTCGCTATCTTGCCCTGCCGGCGCAAGCCAGCGCTGGCCCAAAGCAGGTAGGCGGGGATCATTGCCGGGCAGGTCTGCCCGCCAGTGCACCGCCAAGCTATCATCACGCGCAATGGCGATTTGGCGGCGCAGGCGATAGAGCCCAAGGCGCTTGGCAAGGGCATCCGCGGCATCAGCCTCACAATCGAGCAGCAGATCGTCCCCTTGGCCCCAGACGATAAAATCAAACATCGCCTTGCCTTGCGGGGTTAGCAAGGCAGCCCAGACCGGCAAAGGGCCGGTTACATCATTGGTGACCAATCCTTGCAGAAAAGCACGGGGATCCTCGCCGCTGGCCAGCGACGAAAGGCGGATGACCGCACGGTTGGAAAGCAAAGTAGCAGGCATGGACCTTCAGTGGGGGCTCTTGGCACGAATGGCAATCGCTTCGTGATCTTTGGCTTTCCTCTGTTGCCCATCGCGTGGTTGTGGCATGGGGCATTGGCATGACCCAGACCATCCAGACCCTGACCATCCGCCGCCCCGATGATTGGCACGTCCACTTGCGCGATGGCGCGGTTTTGGCCGGCGTCTTGCCTTACACAGCGCGGCAATTTGCCCGCGCCCTCATTATGCCCAACCTTTCGCCGCCTGTGACCAGCGTTGCCGATACGCTGGCCTATCGCGATCGCATCGTGGCGGCGCTGCCGGCGGGGGCTGATTTCACCCCGCTGATGACCTGTTATCTTACCGATGCCAGTGATCCCGATGAAGTTGAGCGCGGCCACAGCCAAGGCGTGTTTACCGCGGCCAAGCTCTATCCCGCCCATGCCACCACCGGATCAGCGCATGGGGTTACCGATGTGGGGCATATTCGCCGCGTTCTGGAACGTATGGAAAAAATCGGTATGCCGCTGTGCGTCCATGGCGAAGTGACCGATCCTGCGGTGGATATATTTGATCGGGAAGCCGTGTTTATCGAGCGGGTTATGGCCCCCTTGCTGCGCGATCTGCCGGGTTTGAAGGTGGTGTTTGAACATATCACCACCGCCGATGCTGCCGCCTTTGTCGCTGCCAGTGGGGATAGAGTTGCCGCAAGCATCACCCCGCAGCACTTGCACATCAACCGCAATGCCATGTTTGCCGGGGGCTTGCGTCCGCACGCCTATTGCCTGCCCGTGGCCAAGCGCGAAGGGCACCGATTGGCCTTGCGTAAAGCCGCTACGGGTGGCTCAGCCCAATACTTTTTGGGGACGGACAGTGCCCCCCATGCGGTGGCGGCCAAAGAATCCGCCTGTGGCTGCGCCGGGATTTTCAATGCTCCTTATGCGCTGGAAAGCTATGCCACGGTGTTTGAACAAGAAGGGGCGCTTGATCGCTTGGCGGCCTTTGCTTCAGAAAACGGCCCAAGGTTCTATGGCTTGCCGCTCAATGACGGCACGGTAACGCTGGAAAAGGCAGAGATCAGCGTGCCTGATCAGCTTGATGCCAATGGCATGGCCATCGTGCCGTTTCATGCCGGAACCACGCTGGCTTGGCGGATGCAGGGGTAAGATCAGACTTTGGCGCGGCGGCTGAACAAATCGATCACAAACAGAACGATGGCCAGCCAAATCAGAATAAAGCTGGCCAATTGCACAGGGCGTAAGGGTTCGTGAAATACGAATAGGCCCAGAATGAAAACTAAACTGGGCGCCAAAAACTGCACAAAGCCCAAGGCGGAATAGGTCATGCGCCGGGCGGCAGTGGCAAACAGGACCAAGGGCGTGCCGGTGATGATACCTGCCCCGGCGATCAATAAGGCTGTGCTCAGATCCCCGCCCATTGCCGAACCGGCGGCCCCTTGGGCGTGATAAGTGACTACCAATAGGGCCGGGATGAGAAGCACCAGGGCTTCAATCGTCAGTCCGGGAATCGGAGCCACCGGTGTTGTCTTGCGGATCAGGCCATAGGCACAAAAGGTTAGTGCCAGCGACAGGCTGATCCACAGCATGTCAAGCGCGCCAAACAGCAGCAGGGCAACGCCGCAGGCCGCCAAGGTTACGGCTAACCATTGCCGGCGCGATAGGCGTTCATGAAAAAACACTGTGCCAGCCAGCACATTGGCAAGGGGGTTGATATAATAACCCAAGCTTGATGCCAGAACATGGCCACGCTGGATTGCCCAGACATAGATCAGCCAGTTGCCCCCGATCAGCAAGGCGCTGATCGTCAGGGCCAGCAGGGTCTTGGGGTTGGTTAGCGCCGCATGCAGCGCCGCCCCTTGACGCAAGATCAGGATCAGGATCAGGCAAAACGGCAGTGTGAAAATCACCCGCCATCCCACCATTTCAAACGGCGGGACCTGATGCAGCAGGTGCAGGTAAAGCGGTAGCAGTCCCCAGATCAAATAGGCGCCAAGGGCATGGGGCAGACCGGCAGGTTTTTCGGCGCGCATAAGCAGTCATCTTCCCGTAAATCAGGCGTTTGGAACAGGCGGGGGCGGACCAAGCGCTTGTCCCAAGTGCCGGATCGCTGACACTTTTTCATGCAGCGGTTGCCAGTCATCATGATCGGCAATGGCTGACCACAGGGTTTCTACTTCGTCAATCAGCAGCACAGGCGGTTCTGCGTCTTGCCACAGCGGATGATCATAGGCCGCTGGATTGGCCTGCGCCGCTAGCAGAGCGCCCAGATCGCCACCGGGGTTGTTGCGCCCACCGCGATGGTGAAAGAAAAAGGCATCGGGGCCAAGACCGCTCTCGCGCATGTAGGTTTCTGACAGGCTGACTATGTGCTGGGCAGCCGCAGGCGTGCTGGGGTTAAGCCCCAGTCGCCAAGCAAAGCGGCGCAGCATTGCTGCTTGATAAAGCGCGGGAAAGCGTTCCAGCGCGGCAATCAGGGGAGCCGTATCAGCGATCAGGCGCAGGGCCACGGCCAATTGCCCGCAATTCCAATAGAGCGCCTCTGGCTGGCGGCCAAAGGCATAGAGCCCCGAATGGTCAAAATAGGCGGCGGTAAAGCTGGGGTCCCAGCGCGGCAGCCAGCGCCATGGGCCATAGTCGAAACTCTCACCGGAAATGTTCATATTATCGGTGTTGAGCACGCCATGGACAAAGCCCGCCACCATCCATGATGCTGCCAGTTCGGCCATGCGTTCCACCACCTGATGCAACAGGATCACGGCGGGATCATCGCGCCCAGGGGCATCATCGGGCGCTGGGGGCGCTGGAAATTGGGCTAGGCAATAGGCGATCAATTCGGTCATTTCGGCTTTGTTTTCCATGGCCAAAAGCCGTTGAAACGTGCCGATACGGATATGGCCATGCGACAGCCGGACCATTACGGCAGAGCGGGTGGGGGATGGCTCATCGCCGCGCCACAGCTCTTCGCCGGTTTCAATCACCGAAAAGGTTTTTGATGTGTTGACCCCCAAGGCTTCAAGCATTTCGGTGGCCAAAATTTCGCGCACTGCACCTTTCAGGGTCAGACGACCATCGCCGTCGCGGCTCCACGGGGTTTGGCCCGATCCCTTGGTTCCCAGATCGAGCAAGCGCCCTTGGCCATCGCGCATCTGGGCGAACAAAAACCCCCGGCCATCGCCGATATTGGGATTGTAATTGCGGAATTGATGGCCGTGATAGCGCAGCGCCAGCGGCACGGGCAGGTTGTCAGGCAAGGAATCAAAGCGGCCGAAATGGCGCAGCCATGCCGGATCAGCCAAATGGCCCAAGCCCACCGCCTTGGCCCAGCGATCATTGCGAAAGCGCAAGGTGGTTTGCGGGAAATTGGCGGGGGCCACCGGATCGGCCAGCCACGGGCTTAGCGACAGGATCGCAGGGTCTGGTCTATAGTCGCTGGCTTGCGGTTCGGGATACATCGGGCAATAGTGCGGGGCGAACGGCAAAGATGCAAGGCGTTCGCAATTGCTAGGCGCGAGTAAGCGGGGGTTAGAGTGAGCCAGTTTGAGGATCGTTTCTGGTCAAGCCGTGATGGGCTGCGGCTGCATTATCGCGATTATCCCGGCGCGGCTGATCGCTTGCCAGTGGTCTGCCTGCATGGGCTAACCCGTAATGCCCGCGATTTTGCCAATCTTGCGGGGCAATTGTCCGGCGCGCGCCGGGTGCTGGTTCCCGATATGCGCGGACGCGGCGATAGTGCCTATGCCAAGGACCCCGAAAGCTACAACACCCTGCAATACATTGATGATTTGCAAGTTTTGCTGGCAGAACAGGGCATTGATCGCTTTATCGCGGTTGGCACGTCGATGGGCGGCTTGATGAGCATGATTATGGCTGTGACCATGCCAGAGCGCATCGCTGCGGCAGTGCTTAATGATATAGGCCCCGAATTGTCGACAGAGGGTTTGGATAAGATCAGGGACTATGTCGGGCAAGGCCGCACTTTCCCAACATGGATGCACGCCGCCCGTGCTTTGGAGGAAGAGCATGGCCCTGCGTTCCCGCAATGGCAGTTTGATGATTGGTTGGCGCAGGCCAAACGGGTGATGACCCTTTCGGGCAATGGCCGGATTGTCTTTGATTATGACATGAAAATTGCCGAACCCTTTTTGCAGTTGGATTTCACCCAGCAGCCCGATCTTTGGCCAGCCTTTGCCGCCTTGGCTGCCAAGCCGGTGCTGGTCGTGCGCGGCGGCATATCAGAACTGTTTGCGGCCGAAACATGTGTCCGAATGGGGCGCAGCAGCGATCAGGTGGAATGCGTGACCGTGCCGCAGGTGGGCCATGCCCCGACGCTGGATGAGCCAGAGGCCGTGGCCGGGATCGCGCGCTTGCTTGCCCGCGCCGCATAATTGCAGCCTTTTGCATAACAATCCCCGTCATTCAGCAGGGCTTCAGCATCATTGGCGTTGAAAAGGCGCACCCATCCGCTAAGAACCCGGCAACTGTTATTTTTCCTGAAAGAGCCTGACTTGGCAAAGCCGCCGCACAATCCCCAAAGCAGCCCCGCCCCCGCCGATACGCGGGAAGTGGCCCAGCAAGAAGGCTTCCTGCGCGAAGTTGATGAAGCCCTGCGTCAGGATGAGGCTTTGGCCCTGTTTAACCGCCACGCTAAAACTGTCGCAACAGTGGTGATTGGCGGGCTGGCGCTGTTCGCGGCTTGGCTTGGCTGGGATCATTATCGCCAAGGCCAGCAAGAAGCGCGGGCTGAACAATTTGTCGCCGCGCTTGATCAGTTGCAGGCCGGAAGCTTGGACAAAGCCTCTGCTGCGCTGGCCCCGTTGGCCAAAGATGGCGGCGATGGCAGCCAAGTGGCAGCAAAGCTGCTAAGCGCCGGGATTGCGGCTGAACAGGGTCACACGCTTGAAGCTGCAAGCCAATTCGGCCAAATTGCCGCCGATACCCATGCCCCGCAACCGTTCCGCGATCTGGCAACCATTCGGCAGATTGCCCTGCAATTTGACAGCATGAAGCCCGAAGCCGTGGTGGCTGCGCTCAAGCCACTGGCGGTTCCCGGTAAACCTTGGTTTGGATCGGCGGGTGAGCTTTTGGGCATTGCCTATATGAAACAGGGGCACAATGATTTGGCTGGCCCTCTTTTTGCCGCGATTTCGCGTGATAAGACCGTGCCTGAAACCATCCGCCAGCGTTCGCGCCAGATGGCGGGGCTTTTGGGCGTTGATGCCATTGACGATGTGAAGCAAGCCTCACAGGGTTAAACAAGCCGCACAGGCTTTCGCGTTTGGCCAGAACGGCCAGCGCATTGAGAAGGGATGTTATGACTGTTGCCAACCCGCTTCGCCGCCCAGCCACTTGGCTCGCGCTGGCGATGGCTGTTTCGCTTTCGGGCTGCGGTACCTTCGGCAAGAAGCATGTCACCACGCCGACGCTTGGCAATCGGGTTCCGGTTCTTTCCCGCATTGAATCGGGCGGTAAGGTTGATCCGGCTCTGGCTGGTGCGGACGTTGTGGTGCCAGCAGCCACGGTCAATCCTGAATGGCCGCAGGCGGGCAATACGCCGTCGAAATCCTATGGCAACTTGGCGCTTTCTGCCGCCCCCACCAAGGTGTGGAGCCAGTCGATCGCGGGGGACAATGCGCGTGAACGCCTCGCCGCCTCGCCGGTGATCGGGGATGGCAAGCTGTTCGTGATGGACACCAATGGCATTGTCCATGCTTATGATGCGGCCAGTGGTGCGCCGGCTTGGACGCATAGCTTTCAAATCCATGGCGATGGTGCCACCTCGGTATTTGGCGGCGGTGTCAGTTATGATGGCGGCAAGGTCTATGTCACCACCGGTGTTGGCGAAGTCGCGGCTTTGGATGCCAAGGATGGCCGTCAGTTGTGGAAGGTGAAGCCAGCGGGGCCGCTGCGCGGATCACCCACTGTCGCCTTTGATTCAGTCTATGTCATGACCCAAGACAACCAGTTGATCGCGCTTAATGCCCCCGATGGGGCATTGTTGTGGAACGAGAGCGGATCAAATGGCCTGTCAGGTATCTTTGGCGTGGCGGCCCCCACTGTTGGCCAAGGATCGGTGATCGCTGGTTTTTCGACCGGTGAACTGGTCACCTATCGCTATGAAAACGGCCGGACTTTGTGGTCCGATGCCTTGGCGCGCACATCGCTTGCCACTTCGGTCAGCACGCTGACCGATATTGATGCCGATCCGATTATCGATGGCGGTCGGGTCTATGCCTTGGGTCAGGGCGGCCGCATGGCCGCCTATGAACTGGTTTCGGGGCAGCGCATTTGGGAGCTTAATCTGGCGGGTATTTCCACCCCTGCTGTCGCTGGGGCCTGGATCTTTACCCTAACCGACGAAGGCAAGCTGTTGTGCATCGCCCGCAGCAACGGCCATGTCCGCTGGGCAACCCAGTTAGCGCATTACAAGAACGAGAAAAAGAAGAAGGGCCCGATCTTCTGGACCGGTCCGGTTCTGGCCGGTGATCGTCTGTGGATCGCGAATACCCAAGGGGAGATTCTTTCGGCCAGCCTTGCCGATGGTTCGATCAGCACCTTCACCCGTATGGGCAGCCCGATCAGCCTGGCACCCGTGGTAGCCAACAAGACGCTCTACATTCTGGACGATAGCGGCAAGGTTACCGCCTTCCGCTGATTTAGAGCGGGTTTCGATTTCCTGAATCAGCCACACCCGTTCATCCTGAGCGGGTGTGGCTAGGACTTAGGAATTTTCAGTAACGGTCTTCGTAAATCCGGCTGATATCGCCACCCCATTCGCCGTGGAATCGTTCTAATAGCCATTCAGCAGGCACTTTGCCGCTGCTGACAATGGCATCCAGCGGATCAAGATAGCGTGCTTCGCTTTCCCCTGCTGCATTCAGCCGAGCGCGGGCGTTCAGCCCTGATCGCGAAATAGCCAGAACTTCGGCGGCAATATCGCGCAGGGTGCCGCCACCGGGCAGCGGCGCATCCAGCGCCAATTTGGGGGCGCCAGCGCGCAGGGCTTCGCGGCCAGCCATATCCCAGCCCTTCACCAGATCCCATGCGGCATCCAGCGCGGCCTGCTCATAAAGCAGGCCTACCCAGAAAGCCGGCAGGGCGGTGATGGTTTCCTGACGGCCGCCATCAGCACCGCGCATTTCCAAAAAGCTTTTCAGCCGCACTTCGGGGAAGGCGGTGGACAGGTGATCGTTCCAGTCGGACAGATGTGGCTTTTCTCCGGGCAGAGCGGGCAGCTTACCATCCAGAAAATCGCGGAAGCTTTGCCCTGCGGCATCAATATATTTGCCATCGCGGAAGACAAAATACATCGGCACGTCGAGCATATAGTCGACATAACGTTCATAGCCGAACCCGTCCTCAAAGACGAAAGGCAGCATGCCGGTGCGCGCTGGATCGGTGTCTGACCAGATATGGCTGCGATAGGACAGCATGCCATTGGGCTTGCCATCGGTGAACGGCGAATTGGCAAACAGTGCGGTGGCCAAGGGTTGCAGTGCCAAGCTGACGCGGAACTTTTGCGCCATGTCAGCCTCGCTCGCATAGTCGAGGTTGGTCTGAATGGTGCAAGTGCGCAGCATCATATCCAGCCCCAGATTGCCAACCTTGGGCATATGGCGCAGCATGATGTCATAGCGGCCCTTGGGCATGATCGGCAGTTCATCGCGCCGTTTATCCGGCCACATGCCCAGACCCAGAAAGCCCAAGCCAAACCGATCACCAATAGCCTTTACTTGGCTAAGGTGGCGGTTGGTTTCATCATGGGTTTGGTGCAGGTTTTCCAGCGGCGCACCGGAAAGTTCAAGCTGGCCAGCCGGTTCCAAGCTGACCGCGCCATCGCTGCCAGTAAGCGCAATAACTTTGCCGCCTTCCTGCACCGGCTTCCAGCCATAGGCTTCCAGCGCCAGCAAGAGATCGCGGATGCCGCCAGCCTCGTCATAGGACGGGGCATGGTGATCACTGGTGGAAAATACGATCTTTTCGTGTTCGGTGCCGATCCGCCAAGCCGAGCGGGGCTTTTCACCCTTGGCCATCGGTGAGACAAGCATATCACGGCTGTTAATCAGCGGATCGTTGCGATCGGAAACCTGCCTCGTGCTCATGCGCGCCAGTTAGGTGACACGCGGCACTTTCGCCACACTTATTTCGCTTGCCAATCACCAGATTGGGCCATCCACAGCGATATTCCAGCAATCACTGCTGTTTCGCCCCGCAAAATCCGCGGGCCAAGCGAAATGGCGCGGGCGGCGGATAGGCTGCGGATTGCCGTGCGTTCATCATCATCAAAGCCGCCTTCGGGCCCGGTGAGCAAGGCAGATGGGCCACTCTGCGCGGCAAATGCGGCCAACGCCGGATCGCCGCCCGCTTCATCTGCAAAGAACAGCGCACGGTCTGTGGGCCATGATCGCAGCAGAGCATCGAGCCTGATCGGTTCCACAAGATCGGGCAGGGCGGTGCGGGCGCATTGCTCTGCCGCCTCTGTCAAAATGGCATTGGCGCGATCATGGTTCAGTTTATCCGCCACGCAGCGGCGGGTGATCACCGGCTGAATTCGCCGCACGCCCAGTTCGCAGGCTTTTTCCAGCACCAGATCGAAACGGTCTTTCTTCAGCAAGGCGGCGCAGAGGGTGAAATCGGGAACCGGTTCGCAGGGGCGCAGCAGGCTTTCGGCAATCAGCACCACCGTGCGCTTGCCCACTTCGGTAACGCGTGCAGCCCACTCGCCGGTCTTGTTATCACACAGAATAACCACGCTGCCCTCTGCCACCCGCATCACGCGGGACAGGTAATGCGCTTGGGGGCCATCCAGCGAAACGGCGGCCTGTTCCCCCAGCGGACCGGGAACAAACAGGCGCGGGGCGCTTTTGGGCGGCCAAGCCGGCGTTTTGGGCGTATGGGTGGCAGGCATGGTTCTGCCATAGCGGCGGCGCACACATTCGGCTAGGCTATCCGCTATGTCCGTAGACC